>NZ_JBSVXD010000118.1:0-17787 GCF_054070755.1 Pseudomonas sp. SDO5591_S426
CGCAATTCCCCTGTAGGAGCTGCCGAAGGCTGCGATCTTTTGATTGTGAGCATGAAAAAGGCCCTGAGCCATTCGACTCAGGGCCTATTCAATTCGGATGTCACTTTGCAGCTTTCGGTGCCTTGGCCGGTTTGGCTGGTGGCGCTGGTTCTTCGGCTTCTGCCGCTTCTACCGTTTGCACGACTTCAACCGGCGCGGTCAGCAACTCGGACAGGGCATCCGGCTGACTCTTGAAGGCCTTGGCAAACACATCGCGGTTCTTCGCCATGTAGATCCCGGCTTCTTCCACTTGCTGCTCGGTCAGGGACGGAACGGCTTTTTGCAACACTTCAGCCAGCAGCTCGGCCAGTTCGAGCATTTTGTCATGACGGTCAGCTTCGGCTTTATCCATGAACAAGCGCTCCAGATCTCGGCTGCTGCGGTATACCACTTCGACGGCCATTCACCACCTCACATGCCTTCACATTGGTTGTCGGTTTCGACTACTGTATCTATATACAGCTAAAAGGATAAGCGAATCCCTTTGCTTTGGGTAGTGGCTTTTTAATGTAGTCCGGATTCAGGGTTTGTCAGGCCGAGGCCACGACAGGTGCGACCAAACGCCACGGAGCGTAATTTACAGCGGCTCGCCATCATGGGGTGGCCTTTTTTCTGCATGCAGAAAACCGTCACGTCCAACCCGCATTATCCGGTCGAGCCGACCTAAGGAAGCATCATCGTGAAAATCAACTGGGCCGAAAAGCTGCGGCAGAACGTGCATGAACTGGCCGAGTCCCTGGGCAACCTGTTCGTCGAGACCTTTCACTACCTGGCGCTGTTCGCCATCGGTGCCGTGACCGCGTGGGCGGCAGTGATGGAGTTTCTCGGGATGCTCGAGCAGGGGCACATCAAGATCGATGACATTTTGCTGCTGTTCATCTACCTGGAACTGGGGGCGATGGTCGGGATTTACTTCAAGACCAACCACATGCCGGTGCGCTTCCTGATCTACGTGGCAATCACCGCGTTGACGCGCCTGCTGATTTCCAATGTCTCCCACCACAATCCGCCAGACCTGGGGATCATCTACCTGTGCGGCGGGATTCTGCTGTTGGCGTTTGCGATCCTGGTGGTGCGTTACGCTTCGTCGCAATTTCCGTCAGTGAAGATTGAAAACCCGCACCGTAAGATCGGCGCGGGTTCCAGTGAACATCCGGAAGTGGAGAAGGGCGAGATTTAAAGCCCCATGGCGGGGCGAGGGCGCCCTTTGGCTTTTGGTGGCGGCAGGCTGCGCGTGCCGCCATCGGTCATGGATTCGAGGATGGCCACCGCGCTGTGGCCCTGTTCGATGGCTATGCCGAACTGAATGCTCTGCACCAGTCGTTTAAGGCGTTCGGGGTCGTTGCGTTGTTCGGCGCTGATCATGCGCTTTGCGACTACGCGGCCACTGTTGGACAGGGTCAACATGATGCTGCCGTCCAGACCCTGAATGCTCAGGTTGATTTGATAATCCGCTGCAAAGGTATCGGTAATGAGCTGAAAGGGGTTGTCCATGATGCGTCACCGCCTGATTGAACGTGCAGTTGTTGACCGGCCGTGATCGGGTTGGTTCGCAACGCCGGACCACCGGCCATTCACGGGCCATATCGCCATCATTGTTCCAACAGGGATGTAGCAAGGGGCATGCCGACTAAATTGTCGGACAATGATCACAGGCAAAAAGAAGGCGGGCACCATGGCCCGCCTTCTTTTTGCCTGCCCGTTTCAGGGCAATAAAACCCGACGTGCCTCCAAAGCGCTCAGCATTCCACCCAGTTAACCGCCAGGCCGCCCCGTGAGGTCTCTTTGTATTTGTCGTGCATGTCGGCGCCGGTGTCACGCATGGTGCGGATCACCCGGTCCAGGGAAATGAAGTGTTTGCCGTCGCCGCGCAGGGCCATTTGCGTGGCGTTGATCGCCTTCACCGCAGCAATCGCATTACGCTCGATGCATGGCACTTGCACCAGCCCGCCCACCGGATCGCAGGTCAGGCCCAGGTTATGTTCGAGGCCGATTTCCGCGGCGTTTTCCAATTGCTCCGGTGTGGCGCCCAACACCTCTGCCAGACCAGCGGCTGCCATGGCGCAGGCCGAGCCGACTTCGCCCTGACAGCCGACTTCGGCGCCGGAGATCGAAGCGTTTTTCTTGCACAGAATGCCGACCGCCGCCGCGCCCAGAAAGAACGCCACAACGTCATCGTCCGACGCGTCCGGGTTGAATTTCATGTAGTAGTGCAGGACCGCCGGAATGATCCCCGCCGCGCCGTTGGTCGGGGCGGTGACCATGCGCCCGCCGGCGGCATTTTCTTCGTTCACGGCGAGGGCGAACAGGTTGACCCATTCCATGGCCGAGAGGGTCGAGGTGATGACGTTGGGCTTGCCGATTTCCAGCAGGCTGCGGTGCAATTTCGCGGCGCGACGCGGCACATTCAGACCACCGGGGAGGATGCCTTCGTGTTGCAAGCCTTGTTCGACGCACTCGCGCATTACCGACCAGATATGCAGCAAGCCCTGACGGATCTCGGCGTCACTGCGCCAGGCCCGCTCGTTGGCCAGCATCAACTCGGAAATCCGCAGACCGTGCTGGTTACAGAGCTGGAGCAATTCGACGGCGCTGGAGAAATCGTACGGCAACACCACGTCGCTGTCGGGAGCAACACCGGACTCGGCTTCGGCTGCTTCGATGATGAAACCGCCGCCCACCGAGTAGTACGTTTGCTCAAACAGCTCGCCGGTTTCGCCGAAGGCTGTCAGAGACATGGCGTTCGGGTGGTAGGGCAGACTCTCGTCGAGCAGCAGGAGATCGCGTTTCCAGTCGAAGGCAATCGTCACCTGGCCCGCGAGCGAAAGCTCACCGGTTTCGCGCAGGGTGTGAATTCGGCTGTCGATGGTGGTGGGGTCAATACGATCCGGCCACTCTCCCATCAAGCCCATGACGCAGGCGCGGTCGGTGGCATGACCGACGCCGGTTGCCGAAAGGGAGCCGTAGAGGCGGATCTCCACGCGGCGCACATCGTTCAGCAAAGCCTGATCGATCAACGCTTGGGCGAAGGTCGCCGCCGCGCGCATCGGACCAACGGTATGGGAACTGGACGGACCGATGCCGACTTTGAAGAGATCGAAAACACTGATAGCCATGCTAAAGCCTATTCCTGAAATGGAAGATGAATCGCTGCCATTTTTGTAGGACAAGCGCACTTTCAGCGATACTGCCTCCCTCGGTCCTACGTGACCAACGAAACTTCCTAAGACAGCCTTTAGCAGGACTAAACGATGAGCCGTCAATTGCACGCCCAGACCTACGTGTGGCTGCAGGTGTTTTCCTGTGCCGCGCGGCACTTGTCGTTCACCCGCTGCGCCGAAGAACTGCACATCACGCCGGGGGCGGTCAGTCAGCAGATTCGGCAACTGGAAGAGCGCCTGGGTTTTCGCCTGTTTCATCGACGTGCTCGCGGAGTTGAGCTGAGTGCTGAAGGGCAACGACTGGCCATCACGGTCAATGAGGCCTACGGCAGCATCGATGCGGAATTGCGTCGACTGGACGCCGGCATGATCAGCGGGACCCTGCGGGTGCGTTCGATTCCGTCGTTCCTCAGCAAGTGGTTGACCCCGCGCCTGCCGCGATTGCAGCAGCGCTTTCCAGACATCCAGTTGCGTCTGGTGGCCGAGGACAGCAGCGTGCCGTTGCATGAGGGCGACTTCGATCTGGCCATCGACTTGAACGATGGCAGCTACCCTGGATTGTTATCCACAGCCTTGCTCGATGAGCAGATTTTTCCGGTGTGCGCGCCGAGCCTGCTACGCGGACGTCCGCCGCTGCATGGCCCTGCCGACCTGATGCATTTCCCGCTGCTGCACGACATCACCGCCTGGCGTGGCAGTTACGAATATGCGGAATGGGAGTTCTATCTCAATGCGATCGGCTTCGAAGGCGCGGATGTGCGGCGCGGGCACACGTTCAATCGCAATCACCTGACCATCGAAGCGGCCATCGCCGGGATGGGCGTTGCCATCGCCCGTCGCACGCTGTTGAACGATGAGCTGGAACGCGGTGCGCTGATCGTGCCGTTTGGCCTGACCGTGCCCAATCACAAGCGCTACATGGTGCTTTATGCGCCGGGTGCGCTGAGCCATCCGGGCGTGCGTGCGGTGCATGACTGGCTGGTGGAAGAGGCGGGGATTTTTCGTGGCTTGCACCCGCTGGGGGAGCGGTAAATGTGAGCAATTATTACGTAAGAGCAGGTCGACTCAACTCCCGACCTTAACAGCGCTTTTGCCGGTTGTCCGGTTTTTTTGCGATTACAAATTTATCTTTTTTTAGGGGTTGAATTGTTCAGCGTACAGACCGATTGTGTAAGTAAGAGGTCACGGTGATGACGCCCAAGGGCTTAGCTGACCGGCCTCTCGCGAGCTAGCTGAAATAAGGGATGAACTATGCAAATCCAAGTCAATAGCGATAACCATATTCAAAGCAGCATCCGACTGGAGGAGTGGGTACGTACTACCATTGAGAGCACGCTCGAACGCTACGAAGAGGACCTGACACGCGTCGAGGTTCACCTGCGGGACGAGAACGGCGACAAGCCCGGACCACACGATTTGCGCTGCCAGCTGGAAGCGCGGCCAAAAGGCCACCAACCGATTTCCGTGACCCATAAAGCCGATAGCCTGGAACTGGCGATCGACGGTGCGGCCACCAAACTTGAACATGCGCTGGAGCATATGTTCGGCAAATTACGCGGCAAACGAGCCAATGTGGTGCCCATCGAAAGTGGCGCCCATGCCGATACGCTGCTGGAAGAGGAATTTCTGGAAAACGAACAGGCTGCGCTCAACGGCTGACAGCTGGTCTAACTCTTAACCTTCCCACCAAAAAACGGGCCTGCGAATGCAGGCCCGTTTTGCTTTGTGGCGAAGCTGAAAACCTGAGGGAAAGCGGTTAGCGGCAATTGTCTTGGCAAGCCAATCTCATTCGACAGTTTTGCGTATGAGAATATTTATCATTAATATTGCGCTTTGCTGGCCCCGCACGTGGGCCCACCCGTTTTCCAGGTCGTTCATGAAAGCCAAAAGCCCCACGCTCCCCGTTTCCTATCGACTGGCGGTCACTTCGCGAGTGCTTGCCGCTGTGTTCGGCGGATATGGGATCACGGCGTTGGCGAGTGTCTGCCTGACGCTGTGGTTGCCGATGGCCCGCGCCGAGGCGGTAGTGACCGGAATGACCAGTTCGTTCCTGATCTATCTGCTGGCGGTGATCTGGTGCTTTGCCTGTCGAACGGCATGGCGGGCGTGGTTCGGGTTGATTCTGGCAAGCCTGTTTTTGGCGGCGCTGGCCGGGCTGGCGTACTGGATGGAGCTGTCATGAAAGAGGGCTTTCGCCAGGCCATGGCCTGGTTGCACACCTGGGCCGGTTTGACTTTCGGCTGGTTGCTGTTTGCGATTTTCCTGACCGGCACGCTTGCTTACTTCAAGGACGAGACCAGTCACTGGATGCAGCCGGAAATCCCCGCGCGTTCGGTGTCCTCCGAAGCCAGTCTAACCTTGGCCCAGGCGTATCTTCAGCAGCACGCCTCCGGCGCTTCGCGCTGGCTCATCGAACTGCCCGATGCTCGTGAACCCGCGCTTTCAGTGCGCTGGCAACAGGCGCCGGCCAAGCCCGGTGAACGCGGGCAACTCACGGCGAAACTGCTCGATCCGCAAACCGGCAACGAAGTACAGGCCAGGGACACCCAGGGCGGCGAGTTCTTCTACCGTTTCCACTTCCAGTTGCAAATGCCCTATCCGTGGGGGCGTTGGCTGTCGACCATCGCGGCCATGGTGATGTTCGTCGCGCTGATCAGCGGGATCATCACCCACAAGAAAATCTTCAAGGACTTCTTCACCTTCCGCCCGCGCAAGGGTCAGCGTTCCTGGCTCGATGGGCATAACGCGGTGGGTGTACTGGTGTTGCCGTTTCACCTGATGATCACCTACAGCAGCCTGGTGATTTTCATGAGCATGGTGATGCCGGCAAGCATTCTGGCCGCATACAAAGGTGATGTTCAGGCGTTTTTCAGCGACGTATTTCCAGCGGCCAATACCGCGAAAGCCTCAGGTCAACCGACACCGTTGCTGCCCTTGGCACCGCTTCTGGAAAAGGCCCGCGAACAGTGGTCGGGTGGAGAGGTCGGGCGCCTGACGGTGAACAATCCCGGCGATGCGAACGCCTCGGTGGTGTTGGCTCGCAGTGGGGCTGACCGCGTGGTGCATGAATTTGGCAGCGCCGTGACCTTCAACGGTGTGACCGGGCAGCTACTCGCCGCGACTCCGGCTCAACCGTTGCCAATGGCCATTGCCGGCAGTTTCTACGGTTTGCACATGGGCCATTTCGCCGGCCCGTTATTGCGCTGGTTGTACTTTATCTGCGGGTTGGCGAGTACGGCGATGATCGGCACCGGGCTGGTGATCTGGCTCGGCAAGCGCCAACTCAAACATGCCAAGAGCGGCGTTATGCCCTTCGAACTGCGGCTGGTGGAAGAGCTGAATATTGCCAGCATGTCCGGCTTGGTCGTGGCGGTGGCGGCGTTCTTCTGGGCCAACCGTTTGTTGCCGATCGGTATGGCCGAGCGGGCCGGTTGGGAGGTCAACAGCTTCTTCATCGTTTGGGGGATTAGCCTGCTGCATGCCATGGTCCGCCGAGGTTGCGCGGCGTGGGTGGAACAATTGGCGCTGGCCGCGTTGCTGTTTGGCGCGGTGCTGTTGCTCAACGCGTTGACCACGCCTTATCACCTCGGCGTCACGTTGGTGCAGGGCGATTGGGCCATGGCCGGTTTCGACCTCGCGTGCCTGGGCAGCGGCGTGTTTCTCGCTTGGGCTGCCTGGAAAATGCAGCGCGCCGGAAAGACCGAAGTCGTCCGGCAACGCGCCCAATCGATCACCCTTGAGCAAGAGGCAAACTGAATGTTGCTGGCCTGCTTGCTGTGTTACGGCGGTTTCACCGCGCTGTGTTTGTCCATGGATCGTCACCACACCGAGTTGCTGGGGCGCAAGCCGACGCTGGTCATGCGTCGACGGATGAAGCTTGCGGGATGGTTGCTGCTGGCTCTTTCGCTGTGGGCGGCGGTGTCGACCACAGGCTGGGCGCTGGGTCTGGTGGAGTGGTTTGCGGTGTTGATGCTCAGTGGCTTGTCGCTGGTCCTGCTGATGCCGTATCGCCCGCGCCTGGCCTTGGCGTTGGCCGGGGTCAGCCTGCTGGCCAGCCCGCTTGCCGCGTTTGCGCAGTATTGAATCGATGATCAATCGTCCAGCCGAACCCGGTGATACCGAGCGCGATGAGCCGCGCGGCGACCGTGCGCATTTTCTTCAGGTGTTCCTCTCGCAACGTTCGCAAATGGAAGCGCTGGTGAATCGGCGCGTCGGTTGCCGGGCGACGGCGGCGGACTTGGTACAGGATTTGTTCCTGCGATTCTGGCGACGGCCGCTGGTGCAGGTCGAGGAGCTCAGCACCTATCTGCTGCGATGCGCCGGCAACATCGCCATCGACCATTTGCGCAGCGAAGGCACGCGCGTTCGGGCCAGCGAAGGCCTGATGGCGGAACCGTCGGACAGCGTGGGTGGCGAACCGCAAGCCGCGCTGGAAGCAGGCAACGATTTGCGTCACGTCGAAGCGGCGTTGCGCGCATTGCCCGAACGCACGCGGCAGATCTTTTTGCTCAATCGCATCCATGGCCGCAAGTACGCCGAGATCGCCAAGGCCATGGGCCTGTCCCAAAGTGCCGTGGAAAAACATATGATGCGCGCGCTCGAGGCCTGCAAGGCCAGTCTGCGGGAACCGCAACCGCGTACGCCAGGGAAAGCACCGTGAACAATTTTCAGAGCGTCACCCCGACGCCCGCTCAGGAGCAGGCCGCGCTGGCCTGGCTGAGTCTGTTGCATGACCAGCCGAGCAGCGGCGATCAGGCTACTTTCAGCCAATGGCTTAAGGCTGATCCCGCCCACGCCGAGGCCTACGCGCGTGCGCAGGTGCTGTGGGAATTGAGTGAAGTGCCGGCGCGCACCCTGGCCGAGGAAGACGCCTTCGCTCTGCAGGGTTATCTCAATGCCATGAACCGCTCGCGGCGCAGTAGCGTTCGGCGTTGGTCCGGGGCGCTGGCCATGGCCGCTTGTTTGCTGCTGATGATCAGCCTCGGCAGCGGTTTTCAGCCGTTGCGCTGGATCGATGATCTGGGCGCCGATTATGTGTCGGCGCCGGGGGAAATCCGCACCGTTACGCTGGCCGACAAATCCCAAGTCACCCTTGATGCCGACAGCGCCATTGCCGTGGATTTCAGCGGCGGTGAGCGGCATGTGCAGGTGCGTCGCGGTGCCGGTTTTTTCAGCGTGACCCACACCGGCGAGCCATTTGTGGTTGACGCGGAAAAGGGCCAGGCGCGGGTGCTCGGCACGCAGTTCGAAGTGCGCCTGCAACCCCACGGCGCGCAGGTCACGGTGTTGTCCGGTCGGGTCGGTGTGACGGCGGACAAAAACGCCGGGCAGCAAATTCTCACGGCGGGCCAGCAAGTGGCGTACGGCAATGGCTCGGCGGAAAAACTTCACGCAGTGGACAGCGAAGCACAACTGGCGTGGCGCCAGGGTTGGCTCAATTACTACAAGGCGACGCTGGCCGATGTTGTGCAGGACCTGGGGCGTTATTACCCGGGGCGGATCGTGTTGCTCAACGATGAGCTGGCTCAGCGGCGGGTCAGTGGCAGCTTTCCGAGCAAGAACCCACAAGCGGTGTTGAGCTCGTTGCAGGGTGTTTTGGGGTTTGAGCAGCATCAGGTGTTGGGGCATTTGATTATTTTGCGCTGAACCTAAATCAAATATTTTCAACTTTCTGCTGAGGTAAAACCGAACGCCATCCGTGTAGTGACTGAAACTGCGAGTCATTCGCATCCGCTGCGGTTCTACACAGGTCATGAGTCATGAAGTCCAGGGCAAAATCGGGTTCGGTCAAACAATAGTTGGGTGTTTCTGCGTTGAGTTTTTCGGCGTTGGCGATGCTGCCGCTGAGCGTGGCGATGGCCGCGCAAACCAGCGCGCAGCAACAGACGCAATTCAGCTTTTCGATGGCCGCCAAACCGCTGCCCCAGGCCCTGAGCGACTTCAGCCGCACCACCGGCATCAGCGTGGTCTACACCGATGAAGCGCCTTATGGCATCACCGCACCCGCCGTCAGTGGCCAGTTGAGTGCAGAGCAGGCATTGCAGCGTTTGCTCAGCGGTTCCGGTTTCACCTTCCGCCGTACCGACGGCCACACGATGGTGTTGGAGCCGCTGCCCACCGAAGGCGCGCTGAACCTGGGCGCGACCACCATCACTTCCATGATGGACGAATCCACCAGCTACCAGCCACCGCCCACCAGTTCGGTGATGCGCAGCTCCGCGCCGCTTCAGGAAATTCCGCAGACCGTCAACGTGGTCGCGGCGCAGGTCATTCGCGATCAGGCGCCGCGCAATCTCGATGACGCCCTGGCCAACGTCAGCGGCATCACTCAAGGCAATACGCTGGGTAGCACTCAGGATTCGGTGATGACTCGCGGCTTTGGCGACAACCGCAACGGCTCGATTATGCGTGACGGCATGCCGATCGTGCAGGGCCGTGGCATGAACGCCACGGTGGACCGGGTCGAAGTGCTCAAGGGGCCGGCCTCGCTGCTCTACGGGATTCAGGATCCGGGCGGTGTGGTGAACATGGTCAGCAAGAAGCCGGAGCTTGAGCAATACAACGCGTTGACGGCGCGCGGCTCGACCTATGGCGATGGCAAGAATGGCAGCGGCGCCACCTTCGACAGCACCGGTGCGCTGGGCGATACCGGCCTGGCCTATCGCATGGTGCTGGACCACGAAGACGAAGATTACTGGCGCAACTACGGCGTGCATCGCGAAACCCTGGTCGCCCCGTCGCTGGCCTGGTTCGGCGAAAGCACCAAGCTGTTGTTCGCCTACGAACACCGTGAATTCCTGACCCCGTTCGACCGTGGCACGATCATCGATCCGCGCGACAACCACCCGCTGGACATCTCCCGTGATCGTCGGCTCGACGAGCCTTTCAACAACATGGAAGGGCGGTCGGACCTGTATCACTTCGAGGCCGATCACGAGCTCAACGACAACTGGAAAGCCCACTTCGGCTACAGCTGGAACCGCGAAACCTACGACGCCAGCCAGGTCCGTGTAACCGCCATCGACACCAAAAAAGGCACGCTGACCCGCAGCATGGACGGCACGCAGAACGCGATCAGTACCGACCGTTTCACCACGCTGAGCCTTGAAGGTAACGTCGACGTGGCGGGCATGCGCCACGACCTGGTGTTCGGTATCGATGACGAGTACCGCAAGATCTACCGTGAAGACCTGATCCGCCAGAAAAGCCTGACCACCTTCAGCTACCTCAACCCGGTTTA
The DNA here is from genome assembly GCF_054070755.1 of Pseudomonas sp. SDO5591_S426. Classification (NCBI taxonomy): domain Bacteria; kingdom Pseudomonadati; phylum Pseudomonadota; class Gammaproteobacteria; order Pseudomonadales; family Pseudomonadaceae; genus Pseudomonas; species Pseudomonas sp. SDO5591_S426. Next base: position 10,441 of record NZ_JBSVXD010000118.1, read on the forward strand.
CGGCCGTGAAGTGCCAGGCTCCACTGTCAGCCCGGCCGACAGCGCCCAGACCGATAAACTGCGCAGCGACTCGGTGTTTTTGCAGGACTCGATCCACCTCACCGACAAATGGATTTTCGTGGCGGGCGGGCGTTTCCAGGAGTACGACCAGTACGCCGGCAAGGGCGTGCCGTTCCATGCCAACACCGACAGCAACGGGCAGAAATGGGTGCCGCGCGCCGGCCTCGTCTACCGCTATACCGACGAACTGTCGTTCTACGGCAGCTACACCGAATCGTTCAAACCCAACTCGACCATCGCGCCATTGAGCGGCAGCACCGTCGTGCTCGACGGCAGTGTCGCGCCGGAAGAAGCCAAGTCTTTGGAAATCGGCGCCAAGCTTGATTTGCCGGGGCGTGTGACGGGCAACGTCGCCCTGTTCGACATCAAGAAACGCAATGTGCTGATCGCCAATTCCGAAGGTCCGGTGACGATCTACAGCGCCGCCGGTGAAGTGCGCTCCCGTGGCCTGGAAGTGGATTTGAGCGGCCAGCTCAGCGACCGCTGGAGCATGATTGGCAGCTACGCCTACACCGATGCCGAAGTCACTGAAGACCCGGATTACAAAGGCAAGAAACTGCAAAACGTGGCGAAGAACAGCGGCTCACTGTCGGCGGTGTATGACTTCGGCAGGATCATCGGTGGCGATCAATTGCGAGTCGGTGCGGGCGCGCGATACGTCGGCGAGCGGGCGGGGAATGCGGTGAACGATTTCGAGCTGCCGAGCTACACCGTTGCCGATGCGTTCGCCACCTACGACACGCAACTCGACGGGCAGAAGGTCAAGTTCCAGCTCAACGTGAAGAACCTGTTCGACCGCACTTACTACACCTCGGCGGCGAGCCGGTTCTTTGTGTCGATGGGCGATTCGCGGCAGGTGACGTTGTCCAGCACTTTGGAGTTCTGACGACAGACCGCGTCATCGTTCATCGCTGGCAAGCCAGCTCCCACAGGGTGTTATGTCGCTCGCGGAATATGCAATCGACTCAAAACCCTGTGGGAGCGGGCTTGCCCGCGATGACGGCCTGACAGGCGCTGCAAGTCCAGGGACTAACGCAAAAACGCCTGCCGGTATTCCCCAGGCGTCCCACCCAACGTCTGCCGAAACCGATTGGTAAAGTGACTGGCACTGGCAAACCCGCACGCCAATGCAATCTCCCCCAACGGCTGCGCAGTCGAGCGCAACAATTCCCGCGCGCGATTCAGGCGTCGCGCCAGCACATATTGATGCGGCGGCAAACCGAAGCTCTCTCGGAACATTCGCGCGAAGTGGTATTCCGACAGCGCGCACAGCGCCGCCAATTGCCCCAGGCTGATGGCTTCGGCCAGATGACTGTCGATGTAGTCCACCAAAAGCCGCCGTTGATGCGCGGCCAAACCACCCTTGAGGCGCAAGTTCGGGCGCACGCTGACCTGGCTGAGCAGCGCATGGCCGAGTATCTCGTGGGCCAGGCTGCTGGTGAGCAAACGTTCGCCCGGTTCGTCCCAGTTGAGGGTGATCAACTGGCGAAAACGCACGGCTTGCTGCGGATCATCAAGGAAGGTTTGCTCGCGCAACTGCAATTCACGCGGTTCGCGGTCGAGCAGGGTGACGCAGCCGAGGGCAAATTGTTCGGGGCTGAAATACAGGTGCGCGAGGCGGATGTCGCCGTTGATCACCCAGCCGGACTGATGGTCGGCGGGCAGGACGCACAGTTTGTCGGGGCCACCCTTGTTGCCGGGTTGATCGCGGCGAAAGGTGCCGGTGCCGCCGGCGATGTAGCACGACAGCGTGTGATGGCTCGGCGCTTCGTAATCCTGGGCGTCATGGTGGTTGCTCCACAAGGCTGCGGACAAGCCGTCACCGAGCTCGGCGCTGTGCTCAAGGCGAGCATTGGGCGAGCGGTTGAGGGCTTGAAAGACTTGTAGGGTATCCAGTGCGGCCATGATCGGTTCTCTCCAACGCCTTGCATCCTACTCCGTAGACGTTCGCCTGCCAGCCTGTCACCTGACAAAAGCGCAAGTTTATGCAAGTGCACCAGGGCGCGGCGCAGGACACTGGGCACCTATCGAGGAGTCTTTGTCATGAACCTGTCTTTGTACCTGCTGACCGTGCTGATCTGGGGCACCACCTGGATTGCCCTGAAATGGCAACTGGGCGTGGTGGCGATTCCCGTGTCGATCGTCTATCGCTTCGGCCTCGCCGCGTTGGTGCTGTTCGTCATGTTGCTTCTCACCCGGAAGCTTCAGGTGATGAACCGGCGTGGACATCTTATTTGTCTGGCGCAGGGGCTGTGCCTGTTCTGCATCAACTTCATGTGTTTCCTGACGGCAAGCCAGTGGATCCCGAGCGGTCTGGTGGCCGTGGTGTTTTCCACCGCGACGCTGTGGAACGCGCTCAATGCGCGGGTGTTCTTCGGCCAGAAGATCGCCCGCAATGTGCTGATGGGCGGTGCGTTGGGCTTGCTCGGGTTGGGCCTGTTGTTCTGGCCGGAACTCGCGGGCCACACCGCCAGCCCGGAAACCTTGCTCGGCTTGGGCCTGGCGCTGCTCGGCACCTTGTGTTTTTCGGCGGGCAACATGCTGTCGAGCCTGCAACAGAAAGCCGGGCTCAAGCCGTTGACGACCAACGCCTGGGGGATGGCTTACGGCGCGACGATGTTGTCGGTGTGGTGCCTGGTCAAAGGCATTCCGTTTGATATGGAATGGAATGCGCGTTACATCGGCTCGCTGCTGTATCTGGTGATTCCAGGCTCGGTGATCGGGTTCACTGCTTACCTGACGCTGGTCGGTCGCATGGGACCGGAGCGTGCGGCCTATTGCACCGTGCTGTTCCCGGTGGTGGCGCTGAATGTCTCGGCGTTCGCCGAGGGCTATCAATGGACCGCGCCGGCACTCGCAGGGTTGGTGATGGTGATGCTGGGGAACGTGCTGGTGTTCCGTAAACCCAAGGCGCCGCTGGTGCAGGGCAACGGCAAGTTGGCCTGAAGCAATCTGCGAATAAACGGGCAGGCGTGTCTGGCGCCTGCCCGTTTTGCTTTAGCCCTTCCAGACTTGCGGGTTGACCAGGTCCTGTGGTCGTTCACCCAGCAGGGCACTGCGCAGGTTGGCCAGGGCACGGTTGGCCATCGCTTCGCGAGTCTCGTTGGTGGCGGAGCCGATGTGCGGCAGGGTCACGGCGTTTTTCAGCTGGAACAGTGGCGACTCGGCCAGCGGTTCCTTTTCGTAGACATCCAGCCCGGCGCCGCGAATGCGGTTGTTTTGCAGCGCTTCGATCAGCGCCGGCTCGTCCACCACCGGACCACGGGAAATGTTCACCAGGATCGCGCTCGACTTCATCAGCGCCAGTTCGCGGTGGCTGATCAGGTGTTTGGTTTTCTCGCTGAGCGGCACCACCAGGCACACGAAGTCGGCTTCGGCCAGCAGCTCATCGAGGCTGCGGAACTGCGCGCCGAGTTCCTGTTCCAGCTCAGTCTTGCGGCTGTTGCCGCTGTAGAGGATCGGCATGTTGAAACCCAGGCGACCACGGCGGGCAATGGCGGCGCCGATATTGCCCATGCCGACGATGCCCAGGGTCTTGCCATGCACATCGCAACCGAACAGCTGCGCGCCGACGGTGGCTTGCCATTGGCCGGCCTTGGTCCAGGCATCCAGCTCGGCGACGCGGCGGGCGCTGCTCATCAACAGGGCGAAGGCCAGGTCGGCGGTGCTTTCGGTCAGCACGTCCGGAGTGTTGGTGAGCATGATCCCGCGTTCGTTGAAGTAAGCGACGTCATAGTTGTCGTAGCCCACCGAGACGCTGGACACCACTTCCAGCTTGGCGGCGTTCTCCAGTTGTGCACGACCGAGCTTGCGGCCGACACCGATCAAGCCGTGGGCGTGGGGCAGGGCGTCGTTGAACTGGGCGTTGATATCGCCGTTTTTCGGATTCGGCACGATGACGTCGAAGTCTTGTTGCAGGCGTTCGACCATCTCAGGCGTGACGCGACTGAAGGCGAGGACGGTTTTTTTCATGGATGCAGGCTCGTCGGGCGGGAATGCTTAGCAAGCTACAAGTTTCAGGCGTTCAGCCGCAAGCCCAAAAAGGCGCCGCGGCTGTTTTTAACTTGTGGCTTGCAGCTTGAAGCTTGTAGCTGCCCTTCCGCTATACTGGCGCCTTTCGCGGCTCGCTGACCGGGCCCGACACTTTGCGCATCACCCGGAGCTTTCATGACTTCCCCGATACAACCGCCGGTCGCCGACGATTTGAGCGACAACGTCGACGCCAGTGCCGACAGCGAAACCAAAGCCGAAATCCCTGCGTTCAAGTTCCCGTTCAAACCGGGTGAGCTGGCGTCCGCCAAGGGCTCGAACCAGCCGTGGTACAAGAACGGCGCCAAGAACGGCCACACCAAGACCCCAGGCATGGCGCCTCCGGGGACACGGCGGTCGATGGGTAAGCGCTAAGTTCCAGGCCTTGCGTCGCACAATCTGCCGCCATCGCGAGCAAGCTCGCTCCCACATGTGATCGTATTCTCATGAAAGAACGCATCACCCTGTGGGAGCGAGCTTGCTCGCGATGAGGCCATTGCAGGCGATGAATCCTTTGGATCAAGCCGCCCGCAACGAAATAAACCCATAGTTCGTCGGCGCTTCTGTCGTCACGAGCGCCCCGGCTGCAACAACCTGCCCGGCGATATCCTCCCCCGACACATGGAACTGCCACTCGCTGCTCCACTCCGGCAACGTCTGCCCGGTCAGTTCGTCGATGATCGTGGCAAATTCATTCATGTCCGGCAGATAAGCGGTGAACCCGTCGCCTTTCAGCGCTGCCGTGCGGAACCCCAGCAACGCACAAATCGCGTCCTTCATCTGGATGTCATCGCGATCCGCCTGACGAGAGCGCTGGATCAACTCCGACAGCTCACGGTCGACCAATTCACCGCCGACGATCAGGTCCGGCCCTTTTTCCCACGACTCGGGCGGGCATTCCTTCACGGCAGTGTTCAGCGGAATGTGCGGATTGATTTCCATCGGATAAATACGGCACACCAGCGGCCGGCGTTCGTAGATGCGGCAGAGGTTGTCTTCGTCAAGATTACGGCAGGGGCCGACGTTGTAGGCGGCGAAGGTGATGGCGACGTAAGCCTCGGCATCGGCGCTGCGAACCACTGCCGAACGACGTTCGGCGTGTTCCCGTTGTTGCGCCGGCAGGCCCAGGCCGTTGCTTAGGAAAGCTTCCACTAGCACGATCACCTGACCGCCATCGGCGGCCCACATGCGGGCTTCAGGCAAGGTCAGGGACACATGGTGATCATTGCAGCATTTGCCGCAGCCTACGCAGGAAAACGTCGTATTCATTGAGCGGTCAGTCGCATCCGAGAACATGAAACGGCGACAGAATGCCGCCGCAAAGGCTGCTATCGAAGCAAATTATGCGCCACTCACTGCGCCTTGGTGGTCGGACGAATGGAGTCCCATTCAGTGACGTACGCGGTTTTGCTCTTTTTGTTGTAGAGGCACAGCTCGGTGCCTTGCGCGCCTTTCATGTGTTTTTGCGGATATTGGCCTTGCAGCAGGAGTGCGGTGTAGCCAACGCGATCATCGAACTGCGCGGCGTTACCGACGGGTTTGGCATCCTTCAGACCGCTGGCCTTGGTGCAATTGGCGAGCACGGTTTTGTCGTAAGCGGCCCATGCGTCAGCGCTGGAGGCTTGGGCCTGAGTGGCGAGGGCGGTGAGGCAGAGGAAGGCCAGGGTGGCGGTTTTCATTGTTCGGGGATCCTTGGGCAGGTAAGGGCCAAGGTGTGAGTATGTCAGACCGGAACAGGTTCCCGACGCACCTCACACATCCCGACACGTTCATACAACCGCCGCGCGCGCAGGTTGTCTTCCAGCACCTTCAAATCCACAAAGCCTTCCCGACGCAGCTGAAATACTTTGAAGGCGTGCAACAGCAACGCGCGGCCCAGGCCTTCACGTTGCGCCCTTGGATGCACCACCAGATTCTTGATGTAAGCGCTGGTCCAGCATTGGCATACGCCAACCACGCCTTCGCCATCCAGGGCAATGAAGCACAGGGCGGGATCGTATTCAGGGTCGGTTTCAAACTTTTGCTGCCAGAGCTCCTGCGCCGGCACCCGGCCACCGCCGTCGCGGTAACCCAGCTCCATCAAGCGATGGACCGCTTCGGCGAGCTCGGGGCGATAGGTGATCAATTGGATGCCGGTCGGCCAGTCGATGGCCGGCACCACCTCGGCGAGGTCGCGCCGCATCAGCCAGCAATAATCCACGGTCAACTCAATGACCTTGTTCGGCCACAGCCTTGGCTGCTTCGATCAGGCATTTGGTCAGCTCCGGCGACGAGAACTTGGTCAGCACCGCGTTCGCTCCGGCCAGCCGCGCTTTTTCGCTGTTCATCGCGCTGTCGAGCGAGGTGTGCAGCAAGACATAGAGATGTGCGAAGTCCGGCGTTTCGCGCAGGGTGCGGGTGAAGGCGTAGCCGTCCATCTCGGACATTTCGATGTCGGAAACGATCAGGTTGATCTGCTGCGCGGTGCCTTGCAGGTCCAGCAGGCAGTCGATGGCTTCCTTGGCACTGCGCGCGGTGTGGCATTGCAGGCCGAGGTTGCGCAGGGTATGCACCGATTGCTGCAACGCGACCTGGCTGTCATCGACCACCAGAATCCGCGCGCTGCCCAGGACTTCGGCGTCTTCCATGCTGAGTTCGGTCGGCGCCATTTCGATCTGCACCGGGGCGATACCGTGGATGACTTTCTCGATGTCCAGTACCTGCACCAGTGTGCCGTCGACCGAGGTCACGCCGGTGATGTACGAGCGCACGCCGCCAGAACCGAATGGCGGCGGGCGGATGTCGGTGGTCAGGCAGTGGACGATCTTGCTTACCGCCTGCACATGCAGGCCCTGCTTGGAACGGCTGACATCGGTGACGATCAGGCAGCCGCCGTTCGGATCTTCCAGCGGACGCTCGCCGATGGCGCGGCTCAGGTCGATCACCGACAGCGACGCGCCGCGCAGCGTGGCGATGCCTTTGACGTGCGGGTGCGACTCCGGCAGCTTGGTCAGCGGCGGGCAGGGGATGATTTCACTGACTTTGAGCAGGTTGATCGCCATCAACTTGCCACTGCGCAAGGTAAAGAGCAGAAGCGAAAGTGAATCTGCGCGGGCTTTGGTGGTGGACATAAGAACCTTCTTGGGCAAAAGGTGATGGGCTGTCACGGTTGCCGACAGCTATCGATGCCGGGTTATCGACTTGTTTGGGGCAGGCTTTAGCTTCATGGGCATCGGGTAGATCAAAAGATCGCAGCCTGCGGCAGCTCCTACTTGGATC
>NZ_JBSVXD010000119.1:0-17704 GCF_054070755.1 Pseudomonas sp. SDO5591_S426
GCATTCCATGTGTAGGAGCTGCCGAAGGCTGCGATCTTTTGATCTTGCTGTTAGCGGCTCAGCAGGGATGCAGCACCCGCACCACTAAACAACCCCGCACTGATCCGGTTAAACCAGCTCTGCCCCTTGCCGCTGCGCAGATACCGCGCCGCACCATGGGCGCCGAGGCCATAGGCCAACTTGCACAGCAGATCCAACACCGTCCAGGTTGCGATCATCACCAGCAGTTGCGGCAGGAACGGTTGCTCTGCACTCAGGAACTGCGGCAAGAAAGCCGCGAAGAAAAGGATGTCTTTCGGATTGCTGGCACCGAGCATGAACGCGCGGCCGAACAATGCGCGAAAGCGCGGAATCGGCGCTGCCAGCGGCACTTCAGCACCGTGGGAAGGCTGGCGCGACTGCTGCCAGCTCTGCCAGGCGAGGTAGAACAGGTACAGCGCGCCGACGATTTTCAGAGCGCTGAACAGCTGTTCCGACGCCAGCAGCAGAGCGCCCAGACCCAATGCCGAGGCGCTCAGCAGGCAGATTGAGGCAATCACGCCACCGAGAAACGCCGGGTAGGAACGGCGAAGGCCGTAGTTCAGGCTGTTGCTGATCATCAACAACGACAATGGCCCCGGGATCAGGATCACTACCAGCGCAGCGCCGCTGAACAGCAGCCAGGTTTCCAGACTCATCACTTTCCTCCATTTGCACAAAAGCCTCACCCGACGGGGTGAGGCTGTTTTGAAACGTGTCCCGCGTAAGGCTTACAGGAAGATGAACTTGGCGATGAAGATCGCGCAGAGCACCCACAGGCTGACGGAAATTTCCTTGTACTTGCCGGTGCCGGCCTTCAACGCCACGTAGGTGATGAAGCCCAGCGCGATGCCGTCGGCGACCGAGAAGGTCAACGGCATCATGATTGCGGTAACGATCGCCGGAATGCTGTCGGTCGCTTCGTCCCACTCGATGTGGGCCATACCGCCCATCATCAGCATTGCTACATAAATCAGCGCACCAGCGGTGGCATAGGCAGGGATCATGCCGGCCAGCGGAGCGAAGAACATGGCTGCAATAAATAGCACACCTACGGTCACTGCGGTAAGACCAGTCCGACCACCCGCTGCTACACCTGCGGCACTTTCCACGTAGCTGGTGACCGGCGGAACACCGACCACGGCACCAAATACGCTGGAAGCACTGTCGGCTTTCATGGCACGGGAGAGGTTTTCGATCTTGCCGTCAGCGCCCACCAGGTTGGCGCGCTGGGCTACGCCCATCAAGGTGCCGGCAGTGTCGAACATGTGCACGAAGAGGAACGCCAGGACCACGCTGATCATGCTGACGTTGAAGACGCCGGCGACGTTCATGGCCATCCAGGTCGGGGCCAGGCTCGGCGGTGCCGACATGATCCCTTCGTAATGCACCAGGCCCAGGCCCCAACCGGCGAGGGTAACGGTGATGATGCTGATGAGGATCGCACCGAACACTTTGTGATAGCTGAGGATGGCGATCATCAGGAAGCATACGGCCGCGAGCAGTGGGCCAGGTTCGCGCAGGGAGCCGAGCTTGATCAGGGTGGCCGGGCTATCAACGACGATGCCCGCAGTTTTCAAACCGATCAGACCGAGGAACAGACCGACGCCGGCGCCCATGGCGAAGCGCAGGCTGACCGGGATGCTGTTGAGCAGCCATTCGCGAATCCGCGAGAAGGTCAGAATCATGAACAGCACACCGGAGACAAACACCGCACCAAGCGCGGTTTCCCAGTTGTAGCCCATGGTGCCGACCACGGTATAAGTGAAGAACGCGTTCAAACCCATGCCCGGCGCCAGGCCGACCGGCCAGTTCGCGTACAGGCCCATCAACAGGCAGCCCAGTGCAGCGGCGATACAGGTGGCGACGAACGCCGCGCCGTGATCGATCCCGGCGTCAGCCATGATGTTCGGGTTGACGAAAATGATGTAGGCCATCGTGATGAAGGTAGTCAGACCGGCAATCAGCTCGGTCTTCACCGTGGTGCCATGCAAGCTGAGTTTAAACAAGCGCTCCAGCAAGCCATTGCGTAGTGGCGGCGAGAGATCCAGCGTCGATGCTTCGGATTTGCGGCTTTCCACAGCGAGTACTCCTCAAGAGTTTTATTTTTATTTCCAGGGCCGGATCCGAGAGGGGTGGCAGCGGCCCTTTGAGGTACTTGCGAATTTGTTGACCGTCTGGTCAGGAACTCGCACGAAGTGGATTATGCTTTTGTATACAAAGAAAGCAAATAATGTTTTTGATTTTGTTTACGAAAATTCCGTCGATAGCGATATATCGCCTTCGAGGTCCTCATCGCCAGCAGATTTTGTGCACGCCGCAGATCACTGTGGGAGCCAGCCTGCTGGCGATGGGGCCAGAACAGTCAATCAACAACTGTCTGGCTTTTCCCCAATGCCAGATTCACCGCCAGCCAGCCATTCACCGCCGTCTCCCCAGCCTCGGCAAACACCCGCTCCAGCAGTTTCACCTGTTCACGACGCAACGACTGCTCGAACCGCGCGCCGTCATCGGTCAGCTCCAGCAACCGCTTACGCTTGTCGGTCTCGGACGCAACGCTGTTCACCAAATGCATTTCCACCAACTGCCGCAACGGCATGTTCAGCGCCTGCTTGCTCACCCCGAGTAGCGCCAGCAACTCCTTGACGCTCAGGTTCGGATAACGGGCGATGAAAAACACGATGCGTTGATGCACCCGGCTCAGGCCGCGACGCTCAAGCATTTCGTCGGCTTTGGCGGTGAAGGCCTGGTAGCCGAAGAAAAACGCTTCCATCGCCTGTTGCTGGGAAATCGGGTTTTTAAGGTCAATCATATTGACGTATCCGCTCGGGCTGTCGTAATTTCGGTCAACAAGTTTGACTCATTTTCCTTCGGCCTCGCTACCGGTGACCTCCATGGCTTTTTCCGAACGTGTCTCGCGCCTTAAAAGTTCTTTGATCCGTGAAATCCTTGCTGCCGCGCAGCGCCCGCAAGTGATGTCGTTCGCTGGGGGGCTGCCGGCAGAAGCCATGTTGCCCAAGGTCGATTGGTCCGACATGCCGGTGTCCATCGGCCAATACGGTATGAGTGAAGGCGAGCCGGCGTTGCGTGAAGTGCTGGCGGCAGAGGCGCGGGCGCTGGGTGTGCCGTGTGAGGCGAGCCAGGTGTTGGTGGTCAGCGGCTCCCAGCAAACCCTCGATCTGGCGGCCAAGCTGTACATCGACAAAGGCACCGAGATTCTGCTCGAAGCCCCGACTTACCTGGCGGCCCTGCAAATTTTCCAGTTGTTTGGCGCAGACTGCATCACCGTCCCGCTGCAAGCCGATGGCCCGGACCTGGCGCGACTGCGCACTCGTCTGGAGAAGCATCGTCCGGCGTTCATCTACTTGATCCCGACGTTCCAGAACCCATCGGCGGTGCGTTATAGCGAAGCCAAGCGCGATGCGGTGGCGGCCTTGCTCGATGAGTTCGGGGTGACGCTGATCGAAGACGAGCCTTATCGCGAACTGACCTTCGACGGCGGCAGTGCCACGCCGATTGTCAGTCGCTTGAAAAAGGCCAGTTGGATCTACACCGGCACCGTCTCGAAAACCTTGCTGCCCGGTTTGCGCGTCGGCTACCTGATCGCCAGCCCAGACCTGTTCCCGCATTTGCTCAAGCTCAAGCAATCGGCGGATTTGCACACCAATCGTGTCGGCCAGTGGCAGGCGTTGCAATGGATCGGCAGCGAGAAGTATCAGCAGCATCGCAGTGAGCTGCGCGATTTTTACCGGGTACGCCGCGATGCATTCCAAGTGGCGCTGCATACCCATTTCGCTGATCTGGCGGACTGGAACGAGCCGCAGGGCGGGCTGTTTTTCTGGTTGAAGCTCAAGCAGCCGCTGGACACGCGAACTCTGCTCAATGCCGCGTTGGCCAAAGATGTGGCGTTCATGCCGGGCGAGCCGTTCTTCCCCGAGCCGGACAAGCATCACGGGTATTTGCGGCTGAACTTCAGCCATATCGACCCGGCGCGATTGGATGAAGGGCTTGGGCGATTGGCGGCGGTGGTGCGTCAGGCTCTGTCGGCGCAGGCGGCCTGAAACAAATAAACCGGCTCAAGGGCCGGTTTATTTTTATCTGGATTTTATGGTGTCTGGACCGGCCTCATCGCGGGCAAGCCATGCTCCTACAGAGTTGGAGTCGTTATCGAGTCGATGTACGCCTCGAATCTGTAGGAGCATGGCTTGCCCGCGATAGCGTCATTGAAGACACCGCAAAACTGTCAGGCTGCAGCGAACCGCTTATCCAGATAATCAATGATCACCTTGGACTCATACATCCAGGTCGTCTGGCCATTCTCTTCAATGCGCAGGCACGGCACTTTGATCTTGCCGCCTTGCTCCAGCAGGGTCTGGCGATCCTGTTCGTTGTTCTTCGCATCGCGCAACGCCACCGGCACATTCAGGCGGCGCAGGGTGCGGCGGGTTTTCACGCAGAACGGGCAAGCGTGGAACTGATACAGGGTCAGGCCTTTGGCGGCGGATTCGACCTGAGCCTGAGCGGCAGCCGGGCGCTGCTTCTTGCTTGGGCGGGTCAGGAAGTCGATGAAGATGATCAGTTGGCCAAGGCCGACACGAAGCGCTTTTACGAACACGTTGAAAGCCTCACGGGGCGAATGAAGAAAGGCGCGCAGCTTACCTGATTTTTCACAGGCGAAAAAAAACCGGCGATGAATGCCGGTTTTCCTTGTGTTGCAAATTACTTGATGAGGCTGAGGAATTCGCTGCGGGTCGCGGCGTTTTCGCGGAACTCACCGAGCATCACCGAGGTGATCATGGTCGAATTCTGCTTTTCCACACCGCGCATCATCATGCACATGTGCTTGGCCTCGATCACCACGGCAACGCCCAGCGCGCCGGTGACTTGCTGGACCGCGTCGGCGATCTGGCGGCTGAGGTTTTCCTGGATCTGCAGGCGGCGGGCGTACATATCGACGATCCGCGCGACTTTCGACAAACCCAAAACCTTGCCGCTCGGGATATAGGCAACATGCGCCTTGCCGATGAACGGCAGCAGGTGGTGTTCGCACAACGAGTACAACTCGATGTCCTTGACCAGCACCATTTCGCTGTTGTCGGAGCTGAACAAGGCACCGTTGGTGACTTCTTCGAGCGTCTGTTCATAACCGCGGCAGAGGTACTGCATGGCTTTGGCGGCACGTTTTGGCGTGTCGAGCAGGCCTTCGCGGGAAACGTCCTCGCCCAATTGGCCGAGAATCGCGGTGTAATTCTGTTCCAGGGACATGAAACTACCTGTGGGATTTTACGCAAAGGGCAAGGGTACGGTGGCGGACACGACGCTGCAAGCGCGACGCATCAGCTTTACTCGTCGCGACCTTCCATCATGGTGCGTTTGAGCATCACATAAACCGCTCCCGCACCGCCGTGTTTCGCCTGGCACGAGGTGAAGCCGAGCACCTGCGGATGCTGGCGCAGCCACGTGTTGACGTGGCTTTTGATCATCGGCCGCTTTCCGTCCAGCCGCACGGCTTTGCCGTGGGTGACGCGCACGCAGCGGATTTCGAATTTGGTCGCTTCGGCCAGGAACGCCCAGAGGGTTTCCCGAGCCTTTTCCACGTTCATGCCATGCAGATCGAGACTGCCTTCGAACGGAATCTGGCCGACCTTGAGCTTGCGCATCTGGCTTTCCTGCACGCCGTCACGCGCCCACATCAATTCATCTTCAGGGCCGACGTCGATGACGAACTGATCGGACAGCCCGTCGACGGTGGTGGCATCGGTGCGCACGGTGGCGGCTTGGCGCAGCTTGGCGATCTGCGCGCGGTCAGCCTTGGGTTTGCCGGTTTCGGCGCGATCGTGCTTGATCGGCTTGACGCCTTGGATCGCGCTTTTGAACAGGGAAAAATCGTCGTCTTGCATGTCAGCCTCCGCGAAGGGCGGCCAGTTTACCTAACTCGAAGCGAATGGGCGCGCGACAAAGTGCGTAGCTTTCGGCCGCGACCTTGGTCTCAGTCGTGCTTTTTCATCAGATGCGGGGACATGTTCAGCTCTCGCGACTGCCGCGAGCGGCGACGGCAACGGCGCCACAGCCACACGCCGAGGTACAGCACGAACAGGCCAATCGCCAGAATCACCGCCGCACCGGCACGGTTGGTGTTCAACTCGCCCAGGGCGGGTGCATGGCCGAACAGGGCGGCGGCACCGGCCATGGCAAGCAGCACGCCACTCATTGCCAGCAACGCAGCAAACGCTGCGCCGATTCTAAAACGCCAGTTGCGTTGGCCTTTGGGCCGCAAGCGGCGAGCGTCAAAACCATCGGATAACTTCATTCCGACCTTCCTCAATGGGTATCGGCCCTTCGACCGGGAGTTGACCGGGATGTTCCTGAGGCTAAGACAATTACGGCTAATGAGAGGCTTTTGCGGATGAGCGGCTATTTAGACCGCTCATGGAAGTATTGATCAGACCAGGTCGTTGGTCTGGGCGACGGCGGCAAAGTTGTCCGCCATGATCGCCATTTCGGTCTGCTGAACATGCTCGGCGCTCAGGACGCCGCCTTTGTATGGCAGATCGCGGGTGGCGCAGGCGTCTTCCACCAGGGTGCAACGGAAACCCAGGTTCTTCGCCGCACGAACCGTGGTGCTGACGCTGGAATGGCTCATGAAACCGCAAACCACCAGGTCCACCGAACCCAGGTCTTCCAGGCGTTTTTTCAGATCAGTGCCGTGGAAGGCGCTCGGCAGGATTTTTTCAATCCTGATTTCGCCGGCAAGCGGCTCCAGCCCAGGAATGAATTGACCGCGTTCGCCGCGTGGGTCGAACAACCCGCCGACAGTGCCGAGGTGGCTGACATGCACGATCGGCCGGCCGGCCGCACGGGCAGCAGTCACCAATTGCTTGATGTTCGCGACAGCTGCATCCATGCCGCTCAGGGCCAGGGGGCCGCTGAGGTATTCTTTCTGGGCATCGATGATGATGAGGGTCGCATGACTCAGTTTGGCTGCCGGATAACCGCGGCCGCTGAGTTGAAACATCGTTTGTGGAACGGACATTCTGGGGCTCCTTGGAGTGGGGCTTTTGCGACATTGTCCTCTGGCTGAGCGCTTCTGTGAATCGCTACCATCGTAGGCACCGTCGTTACTGGCGTGCAGCGTTGTCAAGTGGTCCGTTTTGTTCAATCCCGAGCTGAAAAAAGAGAATAGTCCTACATCTGCCCCAGTGTTTTTCCTGCGTCGTCGTGGCGACGTTTGACTGATAGAATCGCCCGTCGATTTTTCTGGAGTTTGCCGTCGTGATCACTTCCCGCCTTCGCACCCTGCGTGACCATATCCGTTGGGCTGTCAGCCGCTTCCATGGGGAGGATCTGTTTTTCGGCCATGGCACCGACAACGCCTGGGACGAAGCCCGTCAACTCGTGTTGGGCGCGCTGCACTTGCCGTGGGAAATCGCCGACAGCTATCTCGACTGCAATCTGGAAGAAGACGAACTGGTTCATGTGCAGTTGCTGCTCAAGCGCCGCATCGAAGAACGCGTGCCGACCGCTTATCTTCTGGGCGAGGCCTGGTTCTGTAGCATGTCGTTCATCGTCGATGAGCGCGTGCTGATCCCGCGTTCGCCGATCGGCGAGCTGATCGAAAACCGTTTCACGCCGTGGCTGGGCACCGAGCCGGCGCGGATTCTCGACTTGTGCACCGGCTCAGGTTGCATCGGTATCGCCTGCGCCTACGAATTCCAGAACGCCGAAGTGGTGCTGGCCGACCTGTCGTTCGAAGCGCTGGAAGTGGCCAACCAGAACATCGAACGTCATGGCGTCGATGAGCGCGTCTACACCGTGCAGGGCGATGGTTTCGATGGTTTGCCGGGCCAGCGTTTCGATCTGATCGTGTCGAACCCGCCGTACGTCGACGCCGAAGATTTCGCCGACATGCCGGACGAGTACCAGCACGAACCGGAACTGGGCTTGGCCTGCGGCGATGATGGCTTGAACCTGGTGCGACGCATGCTCGCCGAAGCGGCGGATCACCTGACCGAGAAGGGTTTGCTGATTGTCGAAGTGGGCAACAGCCAGGTTCACGTCGAGGCGTTGTACCCGGAAGTCGACTTCGCCTGGCTGGAATTCGAGCGTGGCGGGCATGGTGTGTTCATGCTGAGCGCGGAGCAGTGCCGCGATCATCAGGCTCTATTCGCTTCCCGCGTTTAATTCGTTGAAACGCTATCGCTGGCAAGCCAGCTCCCACAGGTTATGTGTCGTGCCAAATCATGTGGCAAACACAAAAACCTGTGGGAGCGTGGCTTGCCCGCGATAGCCGCGCCGCGGTCTCAAGCCATCAACGGTGCGTAGCAATCCAGATCAACAACCCCGCCTGAAACACCGCAAACGCCACCAGACAGGTAATCGTGAAACGCAGCCCGGCGTCTTCGCGTTTGTACTTGCTGACTTTCTCTTCGTGTTTTTTGAGTTTGACTTCCTGCTCGGCCAGATTCTGCTCGGCTTGCTGGAGCATCTGCGCCGCTTCAAGAATTTCCACGATCTGCAGTTTTTCCGTGTTCCAGTCGCCCAGAAGGTCGCTGACCTGGACTTCTTTGACGCTGCCCTTCAAATGTTGGGCGTCGGCATAAACCACATCAAAACCATGCATGCGCAAAAAATGATCGCGGCGCAGGCGCGTGTCTTCGTTCAGCGCGTCCTTGTTGTTCAGGTCAACACCGTCGACGGTGTAGCCGGGCCAGCGTTTCTTTACCCAGGTAATGCCTTGCGCCGCCATGTAGCGGCCGATACCGCGGTTCATCGGTTCAATCTGCAAGCCGCTGTCGGGGCCGAAATGCACGCGTTTTTCGACGTGATCCACCCACACGTCCAGATGATTCTGTTCCTTGCGCACACGCTGACCGGGCAGGTTGATGCTCATGCGCATCAAGCTGCGCTGCTTGTCATTGCGTTCGGCATAACCGAATTCGACGAAGCGAAGAGGGCGACCACCGGTGTTGCGATCGGTCTGCAACGGCGCCAGACGGAGCATCTTGTGGTGCTCGACGTGGACGTCCGCCCAAGGCAGTTCGACCGCTGGCGGTGCGTCTTTTTCAGCGGTGGTGTCGGGTGAGGTCTGGGTATCAGTCATAACGGCGAGATCCTGTCCAAGCTCAACTTGTCACCAGTCATTGCGCTGGCGACAAAGGCTTATCGGCCGTTTTTTTCATCACTAGAGGGCAAATGGCGCTTAACGGGTGCGAAGTCCGTCAATAAATCCAAGGATTCGCGAACCCAATTCCGCCGCCAAGGGCAAATTCGGGTCTTTATAAGAAGCCAATTGCCGTTTGACGTCGTTGGGCACGATGCGCATGACGTGGTTCATGCCTTCGATCAGCGCCAGTTCGGCGTCGGGTTTGGCTGTCTTGAGCAGGCGGGCATCGTTGACACCGACCTGAATGTCATTGCTGCCCTGAATAATCAGCGCGGGCATCTTCAGCTTGGCAAACGCCGCTGCCGGGTCCTGACGGAACAGGGAAATCAGATACGGCTGCACACTCGGGCGGAAAATCACTTGAAGTTGCGGCGGCACGTTGTCGTCGATTTTCCCGGCCTTGAGGCTGTCGAGCAGTTCATTGCTGCGCAGCATCAGCGGCGGCGGCAGGCGATTGCTCAGTTGCTGGCGAATGACCTGATCAACCGGTCTTGCGCTACCGGACACCGAAATCACCGCCGCCGCATCGACGCTCGGCGCAGCAAGGCTGGCGACCAAGGCGCCTTCGCTGTGGCCCAGCAGAATCAACTCGCCGAAACGCGGATCGGTCTTGAGCTTGCGGCCCCAGGCTTCGGCGTCGGAAACGTAGGCTTCCAACGTCAGATTGCGCTCATCCGGCGTGGCCGCGAGGCTCGCCGCCACGCCGCGTTTGTCGTAGCGCACACTGGCGATATTGTGTTTGGCCAGCACCCAGGCCAGCCGCTTGAGGCTGTCGTTGCGTCCGCCATCGGGGTTGTTTCCGTCACGATCCGTAGGACCGGAGCCGGAAATGATCAGGACAACCGGCACCGGCGTGTCGGATTTTGGCAACAGCAACGAGCCGAAAAGCTCACCGCTGCCGGTGTCCAGGGAGATCGGCCGTTGCAGGACTGTGGCCTGGGCGAAGCCCGTAATCAAGGTAAGGCTCAAGAGCAAAACTCGCAGCATCATCACGCCATCATCAACAAGATGCCGGTTGGACTCACGGACACCCATAAGGTTCGAGGATGAACTAGTTGGGTAGCCTGCGTATACTGGCGCGCATTACGTATTTGGGTTCGATTTCACGGAGCGTCCTGCATGTCCGGCAATACCTACGGCAAGCTGTTCACTGTCACCACCGCTGGCGAAAGCCATGGTCCGGCGTTGGTCGCCATTGTCGATGGCTGCCCGCCGGGCCTGGAGATCTCCCTTGAAGATCTGCAGCGCGACCTGGACCGCCGCAAGCCCGGCACCAGTCGCCACACCACTCAGCGCCAGGAAGCCGACGAAGTCGAAATCCTCTCCGGCGTGTTCGAAGGTCGCACCACCGGTTGCGCCATCGGTCTGTTGATCCGCAACACCGACCAGAAGTCCAAGGACTACTCGGCGATCAAGGATCTGTTCCGCCCGGCCCACGCCGACTACACCTACCACCACAAATACGGCGAGCGCGATTATCGCGGCGGCGGTCGCAGCTCGGCCCGCGAAACCGCGATGCGCGTCGCTGCCGGCGCCATTGCGAAAAAATACCTGGCCAGCCAGGGCATCGTGATCCGCGGTTACATGAGCCAGCTCGGCCCGATCGAAATCCCGTTCAAGACCTGGGATTCGGTAGAAGAGAACGCGTTCTTCAGCCCGGATCCGGACAAAGTGCCGGAACTGGAAGCCTATATGGACCAGTTGCGTCGCGACCAGGATTCGGTCGGCGCGAAGATCACTGTTGTGGCCGAAGGCGTGATACCGGGCCTCGGCGAGCCAATCTTCGATCGCCTCGATGCCGAACTGGCCCATGCGCTGATGAGCATCAATGCGGTCAAGGGCGTGGAAATCGGCGCCGGTTTCGCCAGCGTTTCCCAGCGCGGCACCGAACATCGCGATGAAATGACCCCGGAAGGTTTCCTCAGCAACAACGCGGGTGGCATCCTCGGCGGCATCTCGTCAGGTCAGCCGATCGTCGCGCACCTGGCGTTGAAGCCGACCTCCAGCATCACCACGCCGGGCCGGTCCATCGACATCCATGGCAACCCGGCGGAGGTCATCACCAAGGGCCGCCACGATCCGTGCGTCGGCATCCGCGCCACGCCAATCGCCGAAGCGATGATGGCCATCGTGCTGATGGATCACCTGCTGCGTCACCGCGGGCAGAACGCCGATGTGCGCGTGAGCACGCCGGTGCTGGGTCAGCTTTAATGGCTGACCTCACAGTCGCTGCAATCTGATGGTTGCAGCGGCGCTCCCGTACTGGCGGCTTTCCAGTTTCTATCTGTTCTATTTCGCCTTGCTCGGTTCGACAGCGCCGTTTCTGGCGCTGTACTTCGATCACCTGGGTTTCAGCGCCGCGCGCATCGGCGAACTGGTGGCGATCCCGATGCTGATGCGCTGCGTGGCGCCGAACATCTGGGGCTGGCTCGGCGATTACACCGGTAGGCGCCTGGCCATCGTGCGTTTCGGCGCGGTGTGCACATTACTGACGTTTTCGCTGATTTTCGTCAGCAAGACTTACGCCTGGCTGGCGATGGTCATGGCTTTGCACGCGTTCTTCTGGCACGCGGTATTGCCGCAGTTTGAAGTCATCACCCTGGCGCATTTGCAGGGCCAGACCTCGCGCTATAGCCAGATTCGCCTGTGGGGTTCCATTGGTTTCATCATCACCGTGGTCGCACTGGGCAGATTGTTCGAATGGCTGAGCCTGGATATTTACCCGGCGGCGCTGGTGTTGATCATGGCCGGCATCGTACTGAGCAGCCTGTGGGTGCCGAACGCGCAACCGGCGCCGGGTAACCGGGTGGCGGGCGAGGGGTTCATCAAGCAACTGCGCAGCCCCGGCGTTCTGGCGTTTTACGGATGCGTGGCGCTGATGCAGATGAGCCACGGGCCGTATTACACGTTTTTGACCCTGCACCTTGAGCGCCTGGGTTATAGCCGTGGCGTGATTGGCATGCTCTGGGCGGTCGGCGTGGTGGCGGAAGTTCTGATGTTCATGGCCATGAGCAGGATACTCGCGCGCTTCTCGTTGCGTCGGGTGTTGCTGGCGAGTTTTCTGTTGGCGGCGCTGCGCTGGTTGCTGCTAGGGTCGTTGGCCGAATTCCTTTGGGTACTGCTGTTTGCCCAGGTGTTGCACGCGGCGACGTTCGGCAGCTTTCACGCGGCTGCCATTTCATTCGTGCAACGTAGCTTCGGCGCACGCCAGCAAGGGCAGGGCCAGGCGTTGTACGCCGCGTTGGCAGGCACCGGCGGCGCAATGGGCGCGTTGTATTCCGGTTACAGCTGGAATGCCCTCGGCGCCGCATGGACCTTTAGTATTGCCAGTCTCGCAGCCGTCGCGGCTGCCGTTATCATTGCCACACGTATGCAAGAGGACAGGCCATGAGCCTTACCCGTGAACACCTCGCCCAGGAAATCATCGACGCCGGGCGTTTTCTGTATGGCCGCGGCTGGTCGCCGGCCACCAGCAGCAATTATTCGACCCGCTTGTCGCCAACCGAAGCCTTGCTGACTGTGTCGGGCAAGCACAAGGGTCAACTCGGCATCGACGATGTGCTCGCCACCGATTTGTCGGGCAACAGCCTGGAACCGGGCAAGAAGCCGTCCGCCGAAACTCTGCTGCACACCCAGCTCTATAGCTGGCGCGCGGAGATCGGTGCAGTGCTGCACACGCATTCGGTGAACGCCACGGTGTTGTCGCGCCTGACGCCGCAAGACTTCATCGAGTTTGAAGACTACGAGCTGCAAAAAGCCTTCAGCGGCGTGTCGACCCATGAATCCCGGGTACGCGTGCCGATTTTCGACAACGATCAGGACATTGCGCGCCTGGCCGCCAAGGTGCAGCCTTGGCTCGACGCCCATCCCGATTGCGTCGGTTACCTGATTCGCGGCCACGGCCTCTACACCTGGGGCGCACGCATGAGCGACGCGCTACGGCAGATCGAGGCCTTTGAATTTTTGTTCGAGTGCGAGTTGAAAACCCGCTCGCTCTCTAACCGTCAAGCTTAAGGAGTTGCCCTGATGAGCAGCCTGTCCGTCTATCACGTCTCCAGCCCTGAAATTCCCAACAAGGTGCTGACCCACCTCGAAGACATTCAGTCGACCCTGGCCGAGCAGGGCGTGCGTTTCGACCGCTGGCAGGCTACTGCGAAGATCCAGCCCGGTGCCAGCCAGGAAGAAGTGATCGCCGCTTACCAGGAGCAAATCGACAAGCTGATGACCGAGCGTGGTTACATCACGGTCGACGTGATCAGCCTCAACAGCGATCACCCGCAAAAAGTCGAATTGCGCGCCAAGTTCCTCAACGAGCACCGCCATGGCGAAGACGAAGTAAGATTTTTCGTCGCCGGCCGTGGCCTGTTTACCCTGCACATCGACGATTACGTCTACGCCGTGCTCTGCGAGAAAAACGACCTGATCTCGGTGCCGGCCGGCACCAGGCACTGGTTCGACATGGGCGAACACCCGCATTTCGTCGCGATCCGCCTGTTCAACAACCCGGAAGGCTGGGTGGCCAACTTCACCGGCGAAGACATCGCCAACCAATTCCCGCGTCTTGAGGACTGAGTCGATGCCGATCAAAGCGATTCTCACCGACATCGAAGGCACCACCAGCGCGGTGAGTTTTGTGTTCGACGTGCTGTTTCCCTACGCGGCCAAACATCTGCCGGACTTTGTCCGTCAGCAGGCCGAGCGCGCCGACGTGGCCGAGCAACTGGATGCCGTGCGCCGCGACAGCAACGAGCCAAACGCCGATGTCGAGCGCGTCATTGAAATCCTGCTGGGCTGGATCGCCGAAGACCGCAAGGCCACGCCGTTGAAAGCGTTGCAAGGGATGGTTTGGGAGCAGGGCTACCAGGCCGGACAGTTGAAGGGCCACGTTTATCCGGATGCGGTTGAAGCGCTCAAGCAATGGCATGCCGCGGGTTATCAACTGTTTGTTTATTCCTCAGGCTCGATCCAGGCGCAAAAGCTGATCTTCGGCTGCTCCGAGGTGGGGGATTTGACGCCGTTGTTCAGTGGCTATTTCGACACCACGTCCGGGCCCAAGCGTGAAGCGCAGTCCTACGCCAACATCACGCAAGCGATCAACGGCGAGGCTGGGCAGATTTTGTTTCTGTCGGACATCGTCGAAGAACTGGATGCAGCGCGTAAGGCGGGGATGGCCACTTGCGGACTGGCCCGTGAGGGCGGCGAACTGGCGGGGCATGTCACCGTGGACAGTTTTGCGCGGATAGATCTTTCAACGTTCTAAACCACGACACAAAAACCTGTAGGAGCCGAGCTTGCTCGCGATGACGGTGGCACATCCAATATCAATGTGTCAGACAAACCGCTATCGTCGGAACGCCGCCCGGAGCAAGCTCGGCTCCTACAGTTAATGGTGCTTACAGCGAATGATAAGTCGGCAACGCAAACCGTTGCTGGCTCTGCAACATGGAAATCTGCGGCAATTCGCTGGCCTGTTCCGCAAGGTCACGGCGAATCGCGCTGATGACCCACGACAGTTGATCGCCATTGTGCAGTTGCTGGTAGGAAATCGAGCGTTTGAACTCTCTGCCTTCGCCGCCGCGCAGAGTCAGCAGAATTCCGCCGTCAGGACGGGCCTGGGTGATGACTTCAAAGTTGGAGAACAGGGACGAAAATTTTTCCTGGATCAGGCTCATGTCTTTCAGCTCCGTGATGACTTGAATGGCAAGCATGCACAGAGGGTTGCAGTGATTGTGCCAGTACCTGATTTTTAATAATATCCGTTAAAAACAGTAACTTACAGTTATACCTTATTTTCACTTTCGTGCAATTTGCAAGAATGGCCATCGTGCATCCTGCATTTTGCGTGGTCGTCGGCGATTCGATGGAACCATTCGGCGTACTTGCGCTCGTGATATCCAACACCACTATCGCGGATACAAAACATTTCAAAAACCGCGTGTACAGCTCAAGAACCGTTGACGTATTTTCGGGCTTCAATCAGCGCCGCCCGACAATAAAAAGATCGAACGGGAGCAACCATGAGCGACACGATTACCTGGGGCATGATGCTCCGCAAGCTGCCTTCCATTGCCAAAGCCCTGCCACGGGTGGTGAAGGGAATGAAGGTCGCCAACGTCAAGGATCCGACCCAAACGTGTGGCCTGGGCTGGAGTTTCGAACAAGCTACCTTGCGCAACCCTGACGGACCGGCCTTGCTGCACGGCGAGGTTTCGCTGACTTATGCACAGGTCAACCAGTGGGCCAATCGCATCGCCCATCACCTGATCGACCAAGGCATTGGCAAGGGTGATGTGGTGGCGGTGTTTATCGAGAACCGCCCGGAACTGCTGGTGACGATCCTGGCGGTGGCCAAGGTCGGCGCGATCAGTGCCTTGCTCAATACCTCGCAGACCCGCGACACCCTGGCTCATAGCCTGAACCTTGTAGCGCCGGCCGCCATTGTCGTCGGCGAAGAGCTCGTCCCGGCATTTCTGGCCGTGCGTGAGCGCGTAGCGATCGAAGCGGCGCGGACCTGGTTTGTCGCCGATCAAGACACCTGGAACCATCCGGGCATCGCCCCGGCCGGGTTCATCAACCTGATGACGGCCAGTATCGACGCCGACAGCGACAACCCCGCCAGCAGCCAGCAGGTGTTCTTCGACGACCCTTGTTTCTATATCTACACCTCGGGCACCACCGGGTTGCCCAAGGCCGGCGTGTTCAAGCACGGGCGCTGGATGCGCAGCTCAGCCAGCTTCGGGATGATCGCGCTGGACATGCGCCCCGAGGACGTCGTCTATTGCACCTTGCCGCTGTATCACGCCACCGGTCTTTGCGTGTGCTGGGGTTCGGCCATCAGCGGCGCCTCGGGTTTCGCCATCCGCCGCAAATTCAGCGCCAGCCAGTTCTGGAGTGACGTGCGCAAATACCGCGCGACTACCCTCGGCTACGTCGGCGAGTTGTGCCGTTACCTGGTCGATCAACCGCCCAGCGCCGATGACAACCAGCACGGCGTGACCAAGATGATCGGCAACGGCCTGCGCCCCGGCGCGTGGAACGAGTTCAAAACGCGTTTTGGCGTCAACCACATATGCGAACTGTATGCCGCCAGTGACGGCAACATCGGCTTCACCAACATTCTGAATTTCGACAACACCGTCGGTTTTTCCCTGATGTCCTGGGAGTTGGCGGCATACGACCACGACAGTGGCGCGCCGACCCGCCAAGCCAATGGCTTCATGCGCAAGGTCGACAAGGGCGAGCAGGGTTTGTTGCTGGCGAAAATCGACGACAAGGCGCCGTTGGACGGCTACACCGACCCACAGAAAACCGCAAAAGTCGTCCTGCATGATGTGTTCGAGAAGGGCGACCGTTACTTCAATACCGGCGACTTGCTGCGCAACATCGGTTTCGGGCACGCACAGTTTGTCGACCGCTTGGGCGATACCTTTCGTTGGAAGGGTGAAAACGTCTCGACCACCGAAGTCGAGAACATCCTCCTGAAACATCCGCATATTTCCGAAGCCGTGGCCTATGGTGTGGAAATCCGCAACACCAACGGCCGGGCCGGGATGGCGGCAATCACGCCCGCCGAATCCTTGGCGACCCTGGACTTCAGCGAACTGCTGGCATTCGTGCGGCAACAGATGCCGGCGTATGCGGTGCCGCTGTTCCTGCGGGTGAAAGTGAAAATGGAGACCACTGGGACATTCAAATACCAGAAGACCCGACTCAAGGACGAAGCCTTCGACCCGTGCAGGACCGGTGACGATCCGATCTACGCCTGGCTGCCCGGTACTGACACTTATGTGCAGGTCACCGAGCAGGTGCTGACGGACATTCAGGGTGGCAAACATCGCTATTGAAAGTGCTGCTATTGAATGTCGCTATGGCCGCGCATCAGAAAAAACAAGTGACAGTGCCTGAGCCGCTCGGGAAACTGTCGGCTTTTACGAACGACAGAAAATGGAGTGCCCAATGTCCGACAAAAGCCGCCAGATGACCCCCGAAGAAGCTGCCGAATTTGCCGAACAGGTTTTCAACAAGGCACGCGAGGGCGATGCGGCCATGATGGCTGCGCTGCTGAGCAAAGGCTTGCCGCCGAACCTGCGCAATCACAAGGGCGACACCTTGCTGATGCTGGCCGCTTACCACGGCCACGTGGACACCGTGAAAGTCCTGCTTGAACACAAGTCCGATCCGGAAATCCGCAACGACAATGGCCAGAGCCCGATTGCCGGCGCCGCGTTCAAGGGTGACCTGGCGGTGATCAAGGCGTTGGTGGAAGGTGGCGCGCAAGTGGAAGGTTCGTCCTTCGATGGCCGCACGGCGCTGATGATGGCGGCGATGTTCAACCGCGTCGACGTCGTCGACTACCTGATCAGCAAAGGCGCCGACCCGAAAGCCAAGGACGCCAATGGCGTTACCGCACTGGATGCCGCCAAGACCTTGGGTGCTGCCGATACCATCGCGCAGCTGGAAAAACTGCTGGGCTGATTGGTTTTTAAAAGATCGCAGCCTTCGGCAGCTCCTACATTGGGATGG
>NZ_JBSVXD010000120.1:0-17547 GCF_054070755.1 Pseudomonas sp. SDO5591_S426
CATAGATGTCGGCTGACCCACCGCCATCGCGAGCAAGCTCGGCTCCTACAGGTAACCTGCATTTTTCGAATGTTACTTCGCTCAATAAATCGTTTGTCCAACACGCGCCGGACGCCAAGACTGCCCGGACTGGATAAAAACAACGATGGGCGATTCACATGCGACTCGAGCGAAATTTTGTTAACGGCCACTTCATCGAACCGGCCAGCGATGCGCTGATCGCGGTCTATAACCCGGCGACCGAAGCGCTGGTCGGCCACGTTTCGGCAGCGACCACTGACGAGGCGACAGCTGCCGTCGAAGCCGCAGCCGCTGCGCAGAAAACCTGGGGCAAACTCACCAGCATCGAACGCGCCGACTACCTGCGTGCTTTTGCTGACGCACTTGAAGCCAACGCGGTGAACATCGGTGAAGCCCTGGCTGCCGAGTCCGGCAAGAGCGTCAGCGATGCCAGCAACGAAGCCCGCTATGCCGCGCAGATCACCCGTTATCACGCCGAGTGGGCGCGCCGCATCGAAGGCGAGATCATTCCCAGCGATAGCCCGAACGAAAACCTGTTTTTGCACCGCGAAGCGATTGGCGTGGTCGCCTGCCTGATCCCGTTCAACTACCCGGTCTACACCTTGCTGCGCAAAATCGCCCCGGCGCTGATTGCCGGCAACACCGTGGTGGTGCGCCCGAGCAACAACACGCCGACCTCGGCGTTCGAGATTGCAAAGGCTGTGCAGCAATCCGGTTTGCCGGCCGGCGTGGTCAATATCCTGACCATGGATCACGGCACTGCCGCCACGGTTTGCACCCACAAAGCCGTGGGCTTGATCACTCTAACCGGTAGCGTCAACGCCGGGCGCATTGTGCTCGATTACTGCAAGGCCAACATCGCCAAGCCGTCGCTGGAACTCGGCGGCAAGACACCGGCGATTATCGAAGCCGATGCCGACCTCGAAGCCGCCGCCAGCGCCATCGTCGCCTCCAAGACCACTCACTGCGGCCAGTTATGCACGGCAGTCGAGCGGGTTTATGTGCAGGAAAGCGTCTACGACAAATTCCTCGGCCTGCTGAAAGAAAAAATCAGGGCCGTGAAATTCGGCGATCGCACCACCGACGCCAGCCTGATGGGGCCGCTGGTCAACGCCAGTTCGCAACAGAACATCCACGCCATGGTCGAGCGCGCCATCGCCGACGGCGCAGTGCTGGAAACCGGTGGTTTCATCCCGCCAGGCAAAGGCCACTTCTACCCGCCGACCCTGCTCAGCGGCTGCCGCCAGGACATGGAAATCATCCAGGAAGAAATCTTCGGCCCGGTGCTGCCGGTACTCAAATACCGCGACATCGACGAAGCCCTGGCCATGGCCAACGATCACCAGTTCGGTCTGTCTTCTGTGCTCTACACCGAGAACTACCGCACCGTGCAGAAAGTCGCCAATGCCATCGAGGCCGGCGAGTTGTACGTCAATCGCACCCCGGCTGACCCGTACCAGGGCTTCCACGCCGGCTGGAAACGCTCGGGCCTGGGCGGCGATGACGGCAAGCACGGCATGCTCGAATTCACCCAGACCCGACTTGTGGTGATGAACTATTGATCCGCCGGTAACACGCCTCACGCTGCACCCATAAAAACAATTAACACGGCCGCCCGGACCACCGGGCGCCAGAGGTCTACTCGATGTCCAAGCATGCATCCACTGCTGCCGCTGTTCAGGGTTCGAACGCGGGTACACAAAGCCACAGCGACAAGGGAAGTCGCTATTTCCAACTGATGCTGCTGGTGCTCGCCGCCGGTGCGATCTACCCGATCCTGTACCTGCGTCAGGTCTACCAGACCACCATGCTCGAAGTGTTCCAGATCAACCACAGCGAACTGGGTTATCTGTACTCGATGCTCGGGACGATTTTCCTGTTGTCCTATCTGCCCAGCGGCTGGCTGGCGGATCGCATTGCGCCGCGCTTCCTGATTTTCTTCTCGTTGGTCGCTACCGGCGCCCTGGGCCTGTGGTACTCCACCGCGCCGTCGATGACCGGCCTGATGATCATCTTCGGTTGCTGGGGCCTGACCACCGGCCTGACCTTCTGGGCCTCGGTGCTCAAGCGCGTGAAGATGATTGCCCGGCACTCCGAACAGGGCCGCTTCTTCGGCATCCTCGATGGCGGTCGCGGTCTGGTCGAAGCCTTGCTGGCGACGGTCGCGTTGGGCCTGTTCGCTTTCGCCACCGAAACCCGTGGCGAATCGGCGGCCGAAGGTTTCAAGCACGTGGTCTACCTGTATGCCTTCACCTGTATCGCCATCGGCTGTGTGCTGGTGCTGATCAAGGACCCGAAGTCGATGGAAGAAACGGCGGCGGTGGAGAAGGGCAAGTTCAACCTGCTCAGCGACCTGACCACCCTGGTGAAAATCCCCGAGCTGTGGCTGGTCACCGCGATTGTGTTCTGCGGCTATCACATCTTCTGGGCCACCTACAGTTTCTCGGATTATCTGCAGGGCGGCGGCATGACCGCGGTCATGGCCGGCACCATCACCACCATCAAGCTCTGGATGCGCCCGATTGGCGGCATCGGCGGCGGTTGGCTGGGTGACAAGTTCTCGAACATCTCGGTGCTGGTGGTGGCGTTGTTTCTGGCATCGCTGGCGATGGTCGGCCTGATCGTGTTCCCGGCGCTCAACAGCATGGGCTTGCTGATTGGCACGGTGATTTTCATCGGCCTGATGACTTACGCCATTCGCGGCCTGTACTGGGCGATCCTCGACACCTGCAACATTCCACTGCGCATCACCGGCCTGGCCATCGGCATTGTCTCGGTGGTCGGTTACCTGCCGGACGCTTTCATTCCGTTGATCAACGGCTACCTCACCGAACATTTCCCCGGTGCCTTTGGTTACAAGCTGTATTTCGGCTACATCGCTTTCGTCGGCCTGCTCGGGACCCTTGCGGCCCTGACCTTGCGCGCACGTATCAACCGTAGAACTTCGAACCGGACAGGTGCATAAGATGAAAATCGTCGCCCTTGAAACCCATATCGTCGCCGTACCCCCGCCGCACATCGGCGGCATGTACTGGCTGTTCGTCAAGCTCAAGACCGACTGCGGCATTGAAGGCGTGGGCGAGATCTACGCCGCGACTTTCGGCCCAAAAGCCATGCTGCCGATCATCGAAGACGTGTTCGAACGCTACCTGTTGAACCACGACCCGCACCACATCGAGCGTTTTTTCCGCCAGGCCTATTCGAGCGGCTTCACTCAGCGCCCGGACCTGACCATGATGGGCGTGGTCAGCGGCCTGGAGATGGCTTGCTGGGACATCATCGGCAAAGCGGCGAACAAACCGGTCTATGAATTGTTGGGCGGCAAGGTCAACGAACGCCTGCGTTCCTACACCTACCTGTACCCGCTCAACAGCAAGGGCGAGTACGACTACGACGACCCGGACCTGGCCGCCGAGTGCGCCATCGAGAACATGAACAAAGGCTTCACCGCCGTGAAGTTCGACCCGGCAGGCCCGTACACCGCGTACTCCGGGCATCAGATCTCGCTGGAAGTGCTGGAACGCTGCGAAACCTTCTGCCGCAAGATCCGCGAAGCGGTGGGTGACAAGTGCGATTTGCTCTTCGGCACCCACGGGCAAATGGTGCCGTCCTCGGCAATCCGTCTGGCCAAGCGTTTGGAGAAGTACGACCCGTTGTGGTTCGAAGAACCGGTGCCGCCGGGCCAGGAAGACGCCATGGCGCAAGTGGCGGCGAAGACCAGCATTCCGATTGCCACTGGCGAGCGCCTCACCACCAAGTACGAATTCTTCAAGCTGTTGCAGGCTGGCGGCGCATCGATTCTGCAAATGAACGTCGCCCGCTGCGGCGGCCTGCTGGAAGCGAAGAAAATCGCCAGCATGGCCGAAGCCTATTACGCACAAATCGCGCCGCACCTCTATAACGGGCCAATCGGCGCGGCGGCGAGTTTCCAGCTGGCCACTTGCACGCCGAACTTCCTGATCCAGGAAAGCATCATGACCTGGGGTGGTTTCCATGCCGAAGTCCTGACCAAGCCGCTGCAATGGGAGGATGGCTACATCATCCCGTCCACCGAACCGGGCCTTGGCGTGGAGCTGAACATGGACGTGGTGCGCAAGCATTCGCCGTACACCGGCGAGCGTTTGCACCTGCAAATGGCGCCGACCCCGGCGGATGTAAAAGACACATCGCCGGCCAAGGGCTGACACGAGAGGACGCATCCCCTGTAGGAGCTGCCGCAGGCTGCGATCTTTTGATCTTGCTTTTGAAAAATCAAAAGATCGCAGCCTCGTTGCACTCGACAGCTCCTACAAGGGAGGCGCGGTTTTTTTTGTACAACGACTTACGCGGTAACCGTGCATGACATACGACTACATCATCGCTGGCGCTGGCGCCGCAGGCTGCGTTTTGGCCAATCGCCTTTCGGCCTCGGGAAAACACACGGTGCTGCTGCTGGAAGCGGGCGGGAAAGACAGTTCGCTGTGGTTCAAGATTCCGGTCGGCTTCGCCAAAATGTATTACAACCCGACCTTTAACTGGATGTACTACAGCCGTCCGCAAAAACAACTGAACAACCGCGAAATCTATGCCCCGCGCGGCAAGGTCCAGGGTGGCTCGGGCTCGATCAACGCGATGATCTACGTGCGCGGCCAGGCCCACGATTTCGATGACTGGGCGGCCAACGGCAACGACGGCTGGGGTTTCAAGGATGTGCTGCCGTACTTCCGAAAACTGGAAAACCATCCGCTGGGCGACAGCGAATACCACGGTAGCAGCGGCCCGATCAGCATCACCCCGATGAAGGGCCAGACCCATCCGATCTGCGATGTGTTCCTCAAGGGCTGCGATGAACTGGGCTATCCGCACAGTGACGACTTCAACGGGCCGAAATTCGAAGGCGCGGGCATCTACGACGTCAACACCCGCAACGGCCAGCGCAGTTCCAGCAGTTTTGCCCATCTGCATCCGGCGCTGAGCCGGTCGAACCTGACCGTCGAGCATTATGCTCTGGTCGACCGCGTGCTGTTCGATGACCAGCAGCGTGCCACCGGGATATCCATTACCCAGCACGGCGTGGTGCGCACCTTCACCGCGAACAAGGAAGTGATCCTCTGCGCCGGTGCCGTGGACACTCCGAAGATTCTGCAATTGTCCGGTGTCGCCGATCAGGCGTTGTTGGCCAAACACAACATCCCGCTGGTCAAGCACCTGCCGGCGGTGGGGCAAAACCTGCAGGATCACCTGTGCGCCAGTTACTACTACAAGGCCAACATCCCGACGCTCAACGATGAACTGAGCTCGCTGTTCGGTCAGTTCAAGCTCGGCTTGAAATACCTGTTCACCCGCAAGGGCGCGCTGGCGATGAGTGTCAACCAGGCCGGTGGTTTCTTCCGGGGCGACGAGCAACAGGCCAACCCGAACCTGCAACTGTACTTCAACCCGCTGTCGTACCAGATCCCGAAAAACAACAAGGCCAGCCTCAAGCCCGAGCCGTACTCAGGATTCCTGCTGTGCTTCAACCCGTGCCGGCCGACCAGTCGCGGGCACATCACCATTGCCTCGAAAAACCCGCGTGATGCGGCACTGATCGACCCGAATTACCTGAGCACCCAGAAGGACATCGATGAGGTGATCCAGGGCAGTCGCCTGATGCGCAAGATCATGCAGGCGCCGGCGCTCAAGGGCATCACCGTCGAAGAGGTGCTGCCCGGCCCGGTGGTCGACAGCGACGAGCAGATGTTGCAGTACTTCCGCGAAAACAGCGGCTCGATCTATCACTTGTGCGGTTCGTGCGCGATGGGGGCGGATGAGCGGAAGTCGGTGGTCGACAAGCGTTTGAAGGTTCATGGCTTGAGCGGTTTGCGCATCGTCGATGCGTCGATTTTCCCTAACGTGACGTCCGGCAATACACACGCGGCGGTGCTGATGGTGGCGGAGAAGGGCGCTGACCTGATCCTCCAGGACGCCTGATTTCGTCGTCTCCCTGTATCAAAAATGAATTTCCGCCGAGTCCGCTGCTCCTACCTGTAGGCAGCGGATTCAAGCCCGCGAAATCATAGGTGCAATCAGGGAGCGGCAAGGTCATGAGTCGAATATCGACGAGGGGCGCAGATCTTCCAGGCGGGTTGATTCTGGTGGTTGAAGATGACCCGCTGATCCTGGAATTTCTCTGTGAAATTCTTCAGGACGAGGGCTTTGCGGTGCAGCCGCAATCCAGTGCGGATGCCGCATCGGTGTACCTGCAACAGCATGCCAATCAAGTCGCGCTGTTGCTGACGGATATCACCATGCCCGGCGAACTAAACGGCGCGGACCTGGCCAACCAGTTCGGTGATCGTTGGCCGGACAAGCCGATCATGATCATGTCCGGCTACGAAACGCCGGAAAGCTCCGGCGTTCGTCATCAAGTGTCGTTCATCAAGAAACCCTGGGCGATCGGTTCGCTGCTGGACTGCGTAAACGGTGCGTTCGCGTCGAAGAAACTCCACTGATCGGCTGTGCCCTCAACCGCCTCGCAAATGCTACATTGCCCGGCACATTCGCCCCGGCACCTGCGAGGTTTCCCTTGTCCGCTCAACCCTCGGTCTTCAATACGCCGTACCGCGCCTTCCTGTTCGACATGGACGGCACCATCCTCACCTCGATTGCCGCCGCTGAACGGGTCTGGACTCGATGGGCCGTGCGCCACGGTGTCGATGTCGAAACCTTCCTGCCGACCATTCACGGCGCCCGCGCCATCGATACCATCAAGCGCCTGGCGTTGCCCGGTGTCGATGCCGAAGCAGAAGCGGCGTGGATCACCGAGGCGGAAATCGAAGATGTCGAAGGGGTTGAAGAGGTGCCCGGCGCGGCGCAGTTTCTCAAGTCGCTGCCGGCTCATCAGTGGGCCATCGTCACCTCCGCACCGAGAACGCTGGCGTTGCGGCGCATGGCGGCGGCCGGGATTCCCGAGCCGGATGTGATGATCACTGCCGAAGACGTCAGTGTCGGCAAACCTGACCCGAGCGGATATCGGCTCGCCGCAAAACGGTTGGGAGTAGAGATCAGCGACTGCCTGGTGTTCGAAGATGCGACGGTGGGGATTCTTGCAGCTGAAGCAGCGGGGGCGGATTTGCTGATTGTGGCGGCGGCGCATGATGAACCGATCGAGACGGAACATGCGACGTTGGCTGGTTATGATTTGGTTGAGGCCCATTTGGGTGAGCAGGGCCTCAGCCTGCGCACAATCTAACTGTGGGAGCCAGCAGGCTGGCTCCCACAGGGGGATTGGGTGTTCAGTAGATTTTGGGAATCAGCCGCCAGCTCCGTGCGCAGTAAGCCTCATATTCACCGCCAAACTGCGCCCGCAACAACGCCTCTTCCGAATGAATCCGCGCAATCAACGGGATCATCGTCAACGCCACCAGCAGCAATCCACCCCCCGACCGAAATGCCAGCGCCCATCCCACGCCGATGACCACTATCCCCAGATAACTCGGGTTGCGCAGGTGTCGGTAAATCCCGTCGGTGACCAGTTGGTGTCCCGGTTGAATCGCCACCAGTCCGCTGAACCGCCTGCCCAGCACAAACACCGGCCACAACCGCAGCGCACCGCCGATGATGAACAGCATTGCCCCGAGCCAACGAATACCTTCGCCACCGAAGGTCCAGAAGTCGATGCGGTCGGTGTAGGCCGGCAAGAAGCCGCTTGATAATCCAAGCACCCCGAAGGCCGGAATCACCCAGCGGTTGGCGCGATCTTCACGCTCGCCGGAACTCAGGTTGACCTCGGTGAACAGTGAGGCGATGGCCATGACCAGCGTCGCCAGCGCTACAACCACCAGCGCACCGTGGGAGAAAAAAGCACCGAAACCACCCAATCCCCAAATGGCCAGGCCAATGTAGGCGAGGGTGGTGACGATGGCGAAAAACGCCAGTTTGGCTGAGATTTTCATGGCGTCTCCAACGGTGGATACACCTCTAATTGTAGGAGCTGCCGAAGGCTGCGATCTTTTGATCTTGCTTCTAAAAAACAAAGTCAAAAGATCGTCCGAACGCGGCCCGAGCCTGCGGCAGCTCCTACATTGATATCTCCGATCTTGCGCTACGTCGAATCACCTGCGGCGGCTGCCCGAACGCCCGCAAGAACGCTTCACGCATGCGGCGGCGGTCGCTGAAGCCGGTTTCCAGGGCGATCTGGTCGAGGGTCAGCCGCCCGCGTTCGAGCATTTGCCGCGCCGCTTCCAGGCGCAGGTTTTCGATGGCTTTTGCTGGCGATTGCCCGGTTTCGGCGCGGAAGGCGCGACTGAACTGTCTCGGGCTGAGACGCGCCACATCAGCCAGTTGTTCGACCGATAATGCCTCGGAGAGGTGTTCTCGGGCGTAGCCCAAAACGGTCTGGATTCGGTCGGATTTCGGCTCCAGCTCCAGCAGCGCCGAATGCTGAGATTGGCCACCGGCGCGGCGGTGGTACATCACCAGTTTCTGCGCCACCGAGCGGGCGAGTTCGGCGCCGTGGTCCTTTTCAACCATGGCCAGCGCCAGGTCGATGCCGGCGGTCATGCCGGCAGAGGTCCACACCGAGCCGTCGATCACGTAGATGCGGTCGGCTTCCACTTTTATCGAGGGAAAGCGTTCTTGCAGTTGCCGCGCATAGGCCCAATGCGTGGTCGCCCGCCGACCGTCGAGCAAACCGGCCTGGGCCATGACGAAGGCGCCGGAGCAGATCGACGCCGTGCGTCGCGCGGTCTGGGCGCTGGCACGCAAGTAATCGAGTATGGCTTCGGGTGCCTGTTCGAGGATGGCATCGCCGCCGACCACGATGACGGTGTCGATCACTCGTTCATCGAACGCCTCGCTGCCGACCGTCAACCCGCCGGAAGCGCGCAACGTGCGGCCGTCCGCGGACAGTACACGCACGTCATACAGCGTTTCGCCCGCGCTGAAATTGGCGTACTCGAACACCGGCATCGCCGCCAGCGACATCGACTGGAACCCCTCGAAAACCACAAACGCCACGGAAATCATCGTTATGTCCTCAAACGGCCATGTCCGAAAAACGTACTTTAAACGTCATTTGCGACGCGTGCGAGTGCCTTTATAACAACTCACACCCGGCGAACCTCTCGCCTCATCGTGAAGGAAATTGCACATGGCACTCTCATCCAAAGGCACCGCACTGATCACCGGCGCTTCATCAGGCATCGGCGCGGTGTATGCCGACCGTCTCGCCCGCCAGGGTTATGACCTGATTCTGGTGGCGCGCAGCCAGGCGAAACTCACCGCGCTGGCCAACCGTTTGAGCGATGCAACAGGGCGCAACGTGGAAGTGGTTACCGCTGATTTGAAAGAAAAAGCGGATTTGCTGCGGGTCGAACAGATCCTGCGCAACGACGCCAGCATCACGCTGCTGGTCAACAACGCCGGGGTCGGCGCGGTGATGCCGCTGCTGGTCAGCCCGGTGGATGACATGCAAGACATGATCACCCTTAATATCACCGCGCTGACGCGCTTGGCGTATGCCGTGGCCCCCGGTTTCGTCGCACGTGGCGCCGGCACCGTGATCAAC
Source organism: Pseudomonas sp. SDO5591_S426 (assembly GCF_054070755.1). NCBI lineage: Bacteria > Pseudomonadati > Pseudomonadota > Gammaproteobacteria > Pseudomonadales > Pseudomonadaceae > Pseudomonas > Pseudomonas sp. SDO5591_S426. The sequence continues at coordinate 9,548 of NZ_JBSVXD010000120.1, forward strand.
ATTGCCTCGATCGTCGCCATCGCCCCGGAAATTCTCAACGGCGTGTACGGCGGGACCAAGGCGTTTGTCCTGGCCTTGAGCCAGTCGATGCACCACGAGCTGGTCGACAAGGGCGTGCGTGTACAGGCCGTATTGCCGGGCGCCACCGCCACCGATTTCTGGAGCGAAGCCGGCCACCCGGTGGAAAACCTGCCGCAGGAAATCGTCATGCCCGTCGACGAGATGGTCGATGCGGCGCTGGTGGGGCTGGCCAATGGAGAAGTGGTGACCATTCCGGGGCTGCACGACGGTGCCCAATGGGATCGCTATGAGGCCCAGCGTCAGGTGCTATCCGGGTTGTTCGGCAACTCCACGGCGGCGCCGCGTTATCGCTGAGTTGAGGATGTATTCGCGAGCAAGCTCGCTCTCACAGGCCTAACACAAATCGTGTGGGAGCGAGCCTGCTCGCGAAAGGGCAGTGATTGTGCTGTGCGGCGGGGTCAGCATCAGTGCGCAACTGGTTGCTGGCTGGGCGCGTTGAGTCGCAAGCGAGGCAGGGCCGGAAACGCCATTCGGGTTTCACCAGCCCCACCGACGGATCGACGTGACTTATTGACCTGCCGCAACGCCTTCCTGGACGAGAATGGCGCGAGCCAGGTCTTCATCGCTAGCGTTAAGGCCGGGATTTTCCTGACGGATCCGTTGCAGGACCTGCTCCAGATATACGCCGCGAATCGCGCCGCCACTGGCCACGAAGCTGGAGGCGTCATCCCGGGCGGGAATCATCAGTTTGTCATCCTTGAACGTCGAGTACAGCGAGGCGGAGACCCCGGCTGAAGTGGCGACGTCGCCCGCATCCACTTTGGCCATTGCGGAGCCGAACGGTAAGCACAGCACAAGGGAAGAAATGATAATCAGACGGCGCATGACGGTGTCCTCTGAAAGCGTGCAGCAAAAAGGAAACATCTCACCTTTTAGGATGCACGGCGGTCGCCGAGAGTTCCCTGATGCTGCTTCAGGCCGGTGATTCAGCGCGAAAACCGGCTGCGATAATCCCTCGGCGAAACCCCCAGGTTGCGCTGAAACGTCAGGCGCATGCGCTCTTCGTCGCCAAAGCCGCACAGTCGGGAAATTTGATCGATATTGCGTTCGGAATCTTCCAGCAGACGCCGGGCCGCTTCGACCCGCAGCACTTCCACGGCTTTGGCGGGGGTGCGGCCGGTCTTGAGTTTGTAGACCCGGGCGAAGTTGCGTGGGCTCATTTGCACCTGCTGGGCGAGCCGGTCGATGGTGAGGTTTTCACCTTCCAGGTTCTGCGTGATCCACAGGTGCAGGTCGTCGAAGGCGGCGCCTTCGCTGGTTTGCGATTGCAGCAATTGACTGTACTGGGCCTGGCCACCGGGGCGCTTGAGGAACACCACCATTTCCCGCGCGACCAGCAGCGCCAGTTCACGCCCGCAGTCCTCTTCGACCAGCGCCAGTGCCAGGTCGATGCCGGCGCTGACCCCGGCGGAAGTCCAGACCGAACCCTGCTGGACAAAGATCGCATCGTTGTCGACTTCGATCGACGGGTGACGTTCCTTGAGCATGCCGCACATCGCCCAATGGGTGGCGGCGCGTCGGCCGTCGAGCAATCCGGCTTCGGCCAGCAGGAACGTGCCGCTGCACACCGAGGCGGTGCGTCTGACCTTGGTCGACGCTTCCTTGAGCCAGTCGACCAGTTCCAGGGAATTGCTCATTGCCAGAATAATCACCGGTGCGCCCGGGACGATCAGGGTGTCGATCGTTTGATCAGCGAAATCGCTCAATGGCACGGTGTCGACGGCCAGGCCTTCGGCGGTCTGGATCAGGCCGCCGGTGAGGCTGGCGGTTTGCAGTTTGTAGCCCGGCAGCTTGCTGCTGTCGAGGTAACGGGAGGCCGCCCAGAACACGGTTTGCGCGCCAGTCAGGTCCAGCAGGCCCATTTCTGGATAGGCGAGGAAGACGATCAAACGCGATTGTTCGGATTGGATTTCGCGGGCGGCGGTGGGGTTTGCGATGTTCATAGGCTTCTGTTTCAGCGAGTTGGAATAATCATAATTCGCAAACGATCTAAGCGTTATCGCAATTGGTCGACTGTCAGGATTTCAGGGTTTGTTGTCAGTCGATCGTCCGGTTCTCACTCTAGCACCGCTGGCGAGTTAAGCAGATAGCCAGGCAATCACTCGTGAAAATCCAGAACAAATGTATTGTCGATAGCTGTCTGTTTCCGCACTAACAGGCTGGGTACCTTGGGTTCATCGAAACCAGACAAGGACTCCCACATGCTCAATCGCCTGGCCCTGCCATTCGCCCTGCTGCTCACCGTCAATGCCGCCCACGCCGCGGATGCTGAAAAATGGTACCCGTCCAAATACGGCGCCAACGATGAAATTGGCGCGCTGAACCTGCTCAACGCCGAATCGGTGCTCAATGCCGCCAAGCTGATCAAGACCGGCAAAACCTACCCGCTGGCTGTACCCATCGACAAAAACCTGCCGGCGTTTCGTCATCGCAGTTTTCACCTGACCAACGTTCAACCGGGTGAGGCGGGCGGCACCACGATGGGGCCGAACAAATTCACCTTCAATGATGAACTGGTGGTCGGCTGGACCGGTGTCGGCACGCAGCTCAACGGCATCGGCCACATCGGTATCGACAACGTCTACTACAACGGCAACCGCGCGGCGGATTTCGTCACCGTGGAAGGTGTGCAGAAACTCGGCATCGAAAAAGTCCCGCCGATTGTCACTCGCGGCGTGGTACTGGACATGACGGCGGTGTACGGCAGCGCCATCGTGCCGGAGAAAACCGAGTTCACCGTTGCCGACATTCAGAAGGCGTTGGACCTGCAAGGCGTCAGCATCGAGAAGGGTGATGTGGTGCTGTTCAACACCGGTTGGCTGGAACTGCTGGGCAAGGACAACGAGAAATTCCTCGCGGTGGAACCGGGCATCGGCATGGCGGCGGCTAAATGGTTGGCGGACAAACAGATCGTCGCTTTCGGTGGTGATACCTGGGCTTCGGAAATCTACCCTGGCACCGATGGCCAGGAATTCCCGGTCAACCAGTTCATGCTGGCCAAGAATGGTATCTACAATCTGGAGCTGATCGACAGCCGCGCACTGGTCCGCGACAAGGCCTGGACCTTCATGTTCGTGCTCGGGCAGCCGCTGTACAAAGGATCGACCCAGGTCAATATCAACCCGGTGGCGATTCGCTGATAGTTACCGATCACTTTGCGGTTACTGTTCAATCACCGACAACGCGACCTGTAGGAGCATGGCTTGCCCGCGATGGCGTTCTCGAAATCGCTATCGCGGGCAAGCCTTGCTCCTACAAAAAAAGCGGTCAGCATGTTGGTCCTGGGTTACCCATTGAATCAGAGCACACATGGATACGATTCCTTCACTTTCCAGCATCGCCGCACGCTTGCGCCTCAAACAACTGCGCCTGTTGATCGCACTGGATGAGCGCGGCTCGTTGCACAAGGCCGCCGAGCAGATTTCCATTTCCCAGTCCGGCGCCACCAAGGCGTTGCATGAAGTCGAATCGCTGCTCGGCATGCCGCTGTTCGAGCGCCAGCCCCAAGGTTTGGTGGCCAACGAAATGGGCCGTTGCATGATCCGCTACGCGCGGCTGATCTACAGCGATGTCGAACACCTGCGCGAAGACATGCTGAGCATCCTGCGCGGTCAGGGCGGAAGGTTGTCGGTGGGCGTGATCATGGGCGCGGTACCGCTGCTGACCCGGGCCTTGACCGAACTGCGCCTCAAGCAACCGCAGCTGTCCATCGAAGTGGTGGAGAACACCAGCGCCAACCTGCTCGCGTTGCTGGATCAGGGGCGACTGGACCTGGCCATTTGTCGCACCAGCGTCGGCCAGCGCTCGGACGCTTATGACTGCATCGTGTTGAGCGATGAACCGTTGGCAGTAGTCGCCAGCAAGGACCATCCGCTGGCGGCTGCGACGTCGTTGCAGTTGGCGCAGTTGAGCGATTACCGCTGGGTGGTTTATCCCAAGGACATGCCGATGCGTCAGGCCCTGGAGCGCGAGCTGGAAGAGGCGGGGCTGGATATTCCGCGTTATCCGCTGGAGACCTCATCGATCTTCGCCACCATTTTGCTGGTGCAGCAAGACCCGAGCTTGCTGGCCGTGATCCCGGCGGAAGTCGCTCAGTTCTGTGCGCAGTTCGAGCTGCTGGTGACCCTGCCGCTGTCGATGCGTGCCCTGGTCGAACCGTATGGCGCGATCAGCCGGGCCGGCGCCGATTTACCTCCGGCGGCGACCCTGCTGATTAACGAGTTGCAGCAGCCGACGCTTACTTGATCACGATCGGGTTCACCGGTGCGCCCGTGCCGCCGACGATTTTCAGCGGCGCGGCGGTGTAGAGAAACTGCCACTGACCGTCAGCAGCACAGTCATCGGCCAGTGCATCGAGCAGGGCGACTTCGGTGAAGGTCACACCGAGGTTGCGCATCAAGGCGTTGTGCAGCGGAATCAACACACCTGAAGTCGGGTCGACCGCCACTTCGTTGGCCATGGTGTCGGTGACCAGGTTGGGGATTTCCATCTGGTGAAACCACTCCACCAGTTCACGGCTGAAGGTCAGGCCTGGCTCGGCGAAATCCTTGTAGAACTCTTCCGGCTCGCGCTCGTAGAACGAGCCGATCCAGCCTGTGCGGATGATCAGAATGTCGCGCTTGTGGATCTCGATGCCCTGGGCTTTCGCGGCGGCCAGCAGGTCGTGGTGATTGAAGGTTTCGCCCTTGTCCAGCACCGCTTTGCCGCGATGGCGGGCCATGTCGATCAGCACCGCGCGACCGACGATGCCGCGCTCGGCAATCGGCAGGATGCTGGCCTTGTCCATGCTGCCGATGGTGCTCATGGCGTCGTAGCCGTTCCACAGTTTGTTGTCGTGCCAGACATGGCCCAACGCGTCGTATTGGGTCGAGCCTTGCAGGTGCATGAAGATCACATCGTCGGCGTATTCGACGTGACCGTCGAAGTGGGTTTTGCCGGCCAGGAAGTGGCCCTTGTCGAGCACGTTGACCCGCATCGACGGACGCCGGCCGGGCCACAGCGGTTCACCTTTCGGGTGACCGATCTGCACTTGCAGGGTAAAGGTCTTGCCCTGACGCACGGAGGCGATGCCACGCAGGATCTCGGCGCTTTGCAGGTAGTTCAGGGCACCGACTTCATCGTCCGGCCCCCATTTGCCCCAGTTGGTCGGCAGGCCTTCGAGCAGGGTCTTGATATCGGGAGCACGGTCGGCGGCGGTGTTATTGGTGTTGTGGTCGCACATGGGGTTGTCCTTGGAATTTGGCGGAAACCGAGAGAACAGCACAGACCCTGTGGGAGCTGGCTTGCCAGCGATAGCGGTGTATCAGACGAGATATATGTCGACAGGTACGCCCTCATCGCTGGCAAGCCAGCTCCCACAGTTTTTTGTGTTTTCTGTCAGTCCGGTTCAGGGATTACTTGATCGGCGAAAACGCCGCCGGCATCAGCAGCTTCGACTCCATCTTCTCCAGCATCGGGAAGGCAATCGGCACGAAGCCTTCGAGCCAGTCCGGGTCTTGGTACAGCGCGGCCCGTTTCTTGATCCGGTCATCGAGACTCTCGTAGGCCCAGATGTGGATCACCTGGTTCAGCTCGCCGATTTCCGTGTACCACCAGCCCACCAGCGTGGTGTAGCGGGAGATCACCGGCAGGCCGTTTTCCTCGAAGTGCTTGAGGTAGGTCTGCATTTTTCCGATCTGGATCGTGTAGGTGCGCATTTCGTAAAACATGGGAGCTCGTCTCTCAAGAATGAATGCCGTTGAAGGCGTTGCTGATGATTCGCTCGACGTCGGCGGCCGTGGTCAAGCGCGGGTTGACCAGCACGTTGCCGCTGCGCATCGAGTCGCTGACCATTTGCGGCATGTAGTCCAGGTCCACGCCCAGGTCCTTGATGTTGTCGGGAATGCCGATGGCCTTGTTCAGCGCCATCACGTGCTCCACGACTTTGTGTCCGGCGCGGGCAGGGCTCAGGCCGTCGACGTTTTCGCCCATGGCCAGGGCCATCTCGCGGAACAGTTCAGGGCACGCCGGCAGGTTGTATTCGATGACGTAGGGCAGCAGCGTGGCGTTGGCGATGCCATGGGGAATATTGAAAACGCCGCCGAAGGTGTGGGAGATCGCATGCACATTGCCCAGTTTCGATTGGGCGAATGCGACGCCGGCGAGGAATGACGCAAGCAGCATCTGCTCACGGGCGTGCAAATCGGAGCCTGTGAAAAACGCTTTCGGCAGGTAGGTGCAGATCATCTTGATTGCTTGCAGGGCCAAGGCCTGGCTGATCGGGTTGGCCTGCTTCGACACGTAGGATTCGATGGCGTGGGTCAGGGCGTCCATGCCGGTGGCGGCGGTGATCGACGGTGGCAGCTTGAGGGTCAGTTCGGCGTCGAGAATCGCCAGTTTGGGGAACAGCGCCGGGCTGATGATCACCGTTTTGAACAGGGTCTTGGTGTTGGTGAACACCGTCGATGCGGTGCACTCGCTGCCGGTACCCGAGGTGGTCGGGATGGCGAAGATCGGCAGTGGCGGGTGCAGCAGTTTGTCGTAGCCCTCGTAGTCGAGGATGTTGCCGGGGTTGGTGGCCATCGCCGCCACGCCTTTGGCGGTGTCGATGCTGCTGCCGCCACCGACGCCGATCACCGCGTCGCACTCGTGGTTTTTCAGGAACTCGACGGCGCGTTCCAGCACATCGGTAGTAGGATTGGGTTCGACGCCGGCAAACACTTCATAGGCAATTTCGCTGCCAGCCAGCGAGGCAAAAAAGCTTTCCAGCACGCCCGACGCCATCAGCCCCTGGTCAGTAACCACCAGCAGTTTCTTGCGAACATGGGGCTTGAGCAGCGCACCGGCCTGACGCACCAGGCCGTTGCCGCTTTTGAGGGTCGTGGGGAAATAAAACTGGAACGGGTTCATCGGCTACTCCGGTTCTTATTGGTCTGGAGACAGTAATAAGCGGCGCGGGCGGCCGGTAATGAAAAGGTCTGATACAGCGATCACCCTTTGTCATCCCCCGAAGTGGCGGCAGGCGGTGGTAACGTAACGCCTTCGAAACGTGAGGAGCATGGTCATGGATTTGGGTATTTCGGGACGCTGGGCAATCGTCTGCGCCGCCAGCAAGGGCTTGGGCCTGGCCTGCGCGCGGGCCTTGGCGAAGGAGGGCGTGAACCTGGTGATCAATGCCCGTGGCGACGAGACGTTGCAGGCCGCTGCCGTGGAATTGCGCGGGTTGGCGCCAAGCATTGAGGTGCACACCGTGGCCGGGGACATCAGCGAGCCTGCCGTGCGCGCGCAAGTGCTGGCGGCGTGCCCGCAGGTGGACATCCTAGTCAACAACGCCGGCGGACCGCCGCCCGGTGACTTCCGCGACTGGCAGCGCGAGGACTGGTTGAAAGCGCTGGATGCCAACATGCTCACGCCCATCGAGCTGATCAAGGCCTGTGTCGATGGCATGGCCGAGCGCGGTTTCGGGCGCATCGTCAACATCACTTCCGGCGCGGTGAAGGCGCCGATTGATGTGTTGGGTTTGTCCAACGGTGCACGCAGCGGCTTGACCGGTTTCATCGCCGGGCTGGCGCGTCAGGCGCGCTTGGCCGGGAACAACGTCACCGTCAACAACCTGCTGCCGGGGCCGTTCGAGACCGAGCGCCTGCACAAAACCCTGAATGCAGCTGCCGAGGCCAACGGCACCAGCGTCGAAAGCATCGCCGAACAACGCCGCAAAAATGTCCCGGCGCAACGCTTCGGCCAGCCTGATGAATTCGGCGCGTATTGCGCGTTTATCTGCGGCGCCCAGTCCGGTTTCCTGACCGGGCAAAACCTGTTGCTGGACGGCGGCAGCTATCCTGGCACGTTCTGATCATTTCCGGGGGGATGACAATCAGTGATCCCCCAATCAGATCCCATCATTATTCAGCACACGGGGGCGTGATTAGAGTGGGGCCGCT
>NZ_JBSVXD010000121.1:0-17448 GCF_054070755.1 Pseudomonas sp. SDO5591_S426
CCCGCCCCCACAGGGTTGGAAGGGGTATGCAGGCGTTGGGTGCGACCCGATATTTGTGGGAGCGGGCTTGCCCGCGATGGGGCCGGCACAGGCGAAATCCATATTCCTGAAACAATGTGAAGCAGGCTTTTTCCGTCTACCTTGTAGGATTCTGCGACAGCTTGGCGTTTGGTGATCCGGGAGCTGGCACGTATGATGCTTCACAAACTTCCGCAGATTAGAAGCCTATGTCCCTGATAGTTCTACTGCTTCTGCCTTTCATAGGCAGCTGTCTGGCAGCGGTGCTGCCACACAATGCGCGTAACACCGAATCGTTGCTGGCTGGTCTGGTTGCCTTGATCGGCACCGTCCAGGTCGCCCTCCTGTACCCGCAAATCGCCCATGGCGGCGTGATCCGCGAAGAGTTTTTCTGGCTACCGAGCCTGGGCTTGAACTTCGTCCTGCGCATGGACGGTTTCGCCTGGCTGTTCTCGATGCTGGTGCTGGGCATCGGCACGCTGGTGTCGCTGTACGCGCGTTACTACATGTCGCCGAACGATCCGGTGCCGCGCTTCTTCGCGTTTTTCCTGGCGTTCATGGGCGCGATGCTCGGGCTGGTGATCTCCGGCAACCTGATCCAGATCGTGTTTTTCTGGGAGCTGACCAGCCTCTTCTCGTTCCTGTTGATCGGCTACTGGCACCACCGCGCCGATGCGCGACGCGGTGCGTACATGGCGTTGATGGTCACCGGTGCGGGCGGTTTGTGCCTGCTGGCGGGGGTCATGCTGCTCGGCCATGTGGTCGGCAGCTATGACCTGGACAAGGTCCTGGCCGCCGGCGATCTGATTCGTGCACATGCCCTCTACCCTATCCTGTTACCCCTGATCCTGATCGGCGCACTGAGCAAAAGTGCGCAATTCCCCTTCCATTTCTGGCTACCTCACGCAATGGCTGCACCGACACCGGTGTCGGCCTATTTGCACTCGGCGACCATGGTCAAGGCCGGGGTGTTTCTGCTCGCGCGACTCTGGCCGTCGCTGTCCGGCAGTGAAGAATGGTTCTACATCGTCAGCGGCGCCGGGGCGTGCACCCTGTTGCTCGGCGCTTATTGCGCGATGTTCCAGAATGACCTCAAGGGTCTGTTGGCCTACTCGACCATCAGCCACCTGGGCCTGATTACCCTGTTGTTGGGTCTGAACAGCCCGCTGGCGGCCGTGGCCGCCGTGTTCCACATTCTCAACCATGCGACTTTCAAGGCCTCGCTGTTCATGGCCGCCGGGATCATCGACCACGAAAGCGGCACCCGCGACATTCGCAAGCTCAGCGGCCTGGTCAAGCTGATCCCGTTCACCGCCACCCTCGCCATGGTCGCCAGCGCCTCCATGGCCGGTGTGCCGTTGCTCAACGGCTTCCTCTCGAAAGAGATGTTCTTCGCCGAAACCGTGTTCATCAACGCCACGGCGTGGGTCGAAGCGACCTTGCCGATCGTCGCGACCATCGCCGGGACGTTCAGCGTTGCCTACTCCCTGCGTTTCACCGTAGACGTGTTCTTCGGCCCGCCTGCCACCGACCTGCCGCACACGCCGCACGAACCGCCACGCTGGATGCGTGCGCCGGTGGAGTTGCTGGTGTTCGCCTGTCTGGTGGTCGGAATTTTCCCGGCGCAAGTGGTCGGCCCGTTGCTTGCCGCCGCCGCGCTGCCGGTGGTGGGCGGCACCCTGCCGGAGTACAGCCTGGCGATCTGGCACGGCTTGAACGCGCCGATGATCATGAGCCTGATCGCCATGTCCTGCGGTGTCGTGCTCTATCTGCTGCTGCGTAATCAGCTCAAGCGCGGTCGTTTCAGCCGTCCGCCACTGGTTGGCCGACTGAATGGCAAGCGCCTGTTCGAACTCAGCCTGGTGCTCAAGATGCGCCTGGCCCGTCGCCTCGAGCGACGAATCAGCACCCATCGCCTGCAAACCCAACTGTTCCTGATGGTCCTCGCCGCCGTGCTGGCCGGGTTGATCCCGATGTTGCACAGCAGCCTGAGCTGGGGCGACCGGCCGAAGATTCCGGGTTCGATTGTGTTCGTGATCCTCTGGTTGCTGGCGATTGCCTGCGCCCTCGGTGCGGCTTATCAAGCCAAGTATCACCGTCTCGCGGCACTGACCATGGTCAGCGTCTGCGGCCTGATGACCTGCGTGACTTTCGTCTGGTTCTCGGCGCCGGACCTGGCCCTCACGCAACTGGTGGTCGAAGTGGTGACCACCGTGCTGATCCTGCTGGGCCTGCGCTGGCTGCCACGCCGGATCGAAGAGGTGTCGCCCCTGCCGAGCAGCCTGCGCAAAGCGCGCATCCGCCGTATCCGCGACTTGCTGCTGTCGACCGTGGTCGGCGGCGGCATGGCGGTGCTTTCGTACGCGATGCTGACGCGCCAGACACCCAACGACATTTCCTCGTTCTACCTCAGCCGTGCGCTGCCCGAAGGGGGCGGCAGCAACGTGGTCAACGTGATGCTGGTGGACTTCCGTGGGTTCGACACCCTCGGCGAAATCACCGTGCTGGCGGCCGTGGCGCTGACCGTGTTCGCCCTGCTGCGCCGTTTCCGCCCGCCGAAAGAAAGCCTGCAGTTGCCGGCCCAGCAGCGTTTGCTCGCGCCGGACGTGGTCACCGACCTGGTCAACCCGCGTCACGCCAGCGACACCGCGCTCGGCTTCATGATGGTCCCGGCGGTGCTGGTGCGCCTGCTGTTGCCAATTGCGCTGGTGGTGTCGTTCTACCTGTTCATGCGCGGACACAACCAACCGGGCGGCGGCTTTGTCGCCGGGCTGGTGATGTCGGTGGCGTTCATCCTGCAATACATGGTGGCGGGCACTCAGTGGGTCGAGGCGCAAATGAGCCTGCGGCCGCTGCGTTGGATGAGCGTTGGCTTGCTGTTCGCCACGCTCACCGGCCTGGGGGCGATGCTGGTCGGCTATCCGTTCCTGACCACCCACACCTGGCATTTCGACCTGCCGTTGCTGGGCGACATTCACCTCGCCAGCGCGCTGTTCTTCGACATTGGCGTTTACGCTGTGGTGGTCGGCTCGACGCTGTTGATCCTCACCGCCCTCGCCCACCAATCGGTGCGGGGTCACAAAACCGCGTCCCAGCCTAAACCCGTCGCCATGAAGGAGGCCATCTGATGGAAGAAGTCATCGCAATCGCCATCGGTGTTCTGGCCGCGTCCGGCGTGTGGCTGATCCTGCGTCCACGGACGTTCCAGGTGGTCATGGGCCTGTGCCTGCTGTCCTACGGCGTCAACCTGTTCATCTTCAGCATGGGAAGCCTGTTCATCGGCAAGGAGCCGATCATCAAGGACGGCGTGCCGCAGGATCTGTTGCACTACACCGACCCGCTCCCGCAAGCGCTGGTGCTGACCGCAATCGTCATCAGCTTCGCCATGACCGCGCTGTTCCTGGTGGTCTTGCTGGCCTCCCGGGGCCTGACCGGCACCGACCATGTGGATGGCCGGGAGCCTAAAGAATGAATGCAATGACGCACCTGATCGCCGCGCCCATCCTGCTGCCGCTGCTGACCGCCGCGATCATGCTGATGCTCGGCGAGAAACACCGCCCGCTCAAAGCCAAAATCAATCTGTTCTCCAGCCTGTTGGGCCTGGGCATCTCGCTGTTGCTGCTGCAATGGACGCAAACTACCGACGTGCCCGGCTCCATCGGCGTGTACCTGCCGGGCAACTGGCAGGTACCGTTTGGCCTGGTGCTGGTGGTCGATCGCCTGTCGGCGTTGATGCTGGTGCTGACCGGGATCATCGGTGTCAGCGCCCTGCTGTTCGCCATGGCCCGTTGGGACAGTGCCGGTTCGAGTTTCCATGCGCTGTTCCAGATTCAGTTGATGGGCCTGTATGGCGCGTTCCTGACGGCGGACCTGTTCAACCTGTTCGTGTTCTTCGAAGTGCTGCTAGCCGCGTCCTATGGCCTGATGCTGCACGGCTCCGGCCGGGCGCGGGTGTCGTCGGGGCTGCATTACATCTCGATCAACTTGCTGGCATCGACCCTGTTCCTGATCGGCGCCGCGCTGATCTATGGCGTCACCGGCACCCTGAACATGGCCGACCTGGCGCTGAAAATCCCGCTGGTGCCGGAAGCCGATCGCGGGCTGCTGCATGCCGGTGCGGGGATTCTCGCGGTGGCGTTCCTGGCCAAGGCCGGCATGTGGCCGCTGAACTTCTGGCTGGTGCCGGCGTACTCCTCGGCAAGCGCGCCAGTGGCGGCGATGTTCGCGATCATGACCAAGGTCGGCATCTACACCTTGCTGCGCCTGTGGACGTTGCTGTTCTCCGGTCAGGCCGGAGCATCGGCGTATTTCGGCGGCGACTGGCTGATTTACGGCGGCATGGCGACCATCGTCTGCGCGGCCGTGGCGATCCTTGCCGCTCAACGCCTGGAACGCATGGCCAGCCTGAGCATTCTGGTGTCGGCAGGGATTCTGTTGTCGGCCATCGGTTTCGCTCAGCCCAATCTGATCGGCGCGGCATTGTTCTATCTGGTCAGCTCGACGTTGGCGTTGAGCGCGCTGTTCCTGCTGGCGGAGTTGATCGAACGCTCGCGCTCGGCCAACGAAATTCCGCTGGAGGATGAAAACGAGATGCTGCCACGGCCGCTGGAATCGTTGCATCCGGCCAAGGGCGTCAACCTCGACGACGATCAGAAAGCAGTGGTCGGCCAAGTGATTCCGTGGACCATGGCGTTCCTCGGTTTGAGCTTCATCGCGTGTGCCTTGTTGATCATCGGCATGCCACCGCTGTCCGGGTTCATCGGCAAACTCAGCCTGCTCAGCGCCCTGCTCAATCCGATGGGCCTGGGCAACAGCGGTGACGCGCCGATCTCGAATGCGGCGTGGGGTTTGTTGGCGCTGCTGATTCTCTCGGGGTTGGCATCGCTGGTAGCTTTTTCGCGCGTGGGCATCCAGCGTTTCTGGACCCCGGCAGAACGGCCATCGCCAGTGCTGCGACGCCTTGAGTGCGTGCCGATTTTCGCCCTGCTGGGCCTGAGCGTTGCGCTGACGTTCCAGGCCGAACCACTGTTGCGCTACACCCAAGCCGCCGCCAATGCCTTGAACAACCCGCAGCAATACGTGATGGCCGTGCTCGGCACGCGCGCGGTGCCGAGTCCGGAAGCCCGGGCGGCGCTGCTGGAGGTGCAACCATGAAGCGTCTGTTTCCTGCGCCTTGGCTGTCGCTGGCCCTGTGGTTGTTGTGGCTGGTGCTGAACGTGTCGATGAGCCCCGGCAATCTGCTGCTGGGCGCTGCGCTGGGCTTTTGTGCGCCGTTGATGATGCGCAAGTTACGCCCGCTGCCGATCCGTATTCGTCGCCCCGGCACCATCCTTCGTCTGTTCCTCCTCGTCGGGCGTGACGTGGTGGTCTCCAATCTGGCAGTGGCCTGGGGCGTGCTCAATGCTGGCCGCCGTCCGCCGCGTTCGCGCTTCATCAAAGTGCCGCTGGACCTGCGCGATGCCAACGGCCTGGCAACGCTGTCGATGATCTGCACCGTGGTGCCCGGCACAGTCTGGTCGGAGCTGGCGCTGGACCGCAGCATTCTGTTGCTGCACGTCTTCGATCTGGATGACGAAGCGCTGTTCATTGAACACTTCAAGACGACCTACGAGCGTCCGCTAATGGAGATCTTCGAATGAGCGCCTTGCTGTCGAACGCGATTCTGTTCAGTCTGTTCCTGTTTTCCGTGGCGATGATCCTGACCCTGGTCCGTCTGTTCAAAGGCCCGTCCGCCCAGGACCGGGTCCTGGCGCTGGACTATCTGTACATCATCGCGATGCTGATGATGCTGGCGCTGGGCATTCGTTATGCCAGTGACACGTATTTTGAAGCGGCGCTGCTGATCGCGCTGTTCGGCTTCGTCGGCTCGTTTGCCCTGGCGAAATTCCTGCTGCGCGGCGAGGTGATCGAATGAACGCTGAACTGTCTCTGTGGGTGGAAATCCCGGTGGCGATCCTGCTGGTGCTTGGCGGTCTGTTCGCGCTGATCGGCGCCACGGGGTTGCTGCGCATGAAGGATTACTTCCAGCGCATGCACCCGCCGGCGCTGGCCTCGACGTTGGGCGCGTGGTGCGTGGCGCTGGCTTCGATCATCTACTTTTCGGCACTCAAGTCCGGGCCGGTGCTGCATGCCTGGCTGATTCCGATTTTGTTGGCAATTACGGTTCCGGTGACAACATTGCTGCTGGCGCGGGCGGCGCTTTTTCGTAAGCGCATGGCGGGGGATGATGTGCCGGCTGAGGTGAGTAGTCGGCGGACTGAGAGTGGTAGCTAACCTCGAGATTTCGGCGACTGGACTGGCCTCATCGCGGACAAGCCTTGCTCCTACGGTTTTTTGGCAGGTTCACACAATGGTGATCCGCCGCAAATTCTGTAGGAGCAAGGCTTGCCCGCGATGCTTTTCGATCACGCCTCAGATCCAGGCCACTGCCAGCAATCCACTCCCCAACACCACACACAACGGCGAATACACCCAGGTATCCCACCGCGCAAACCTGGAGCCTTTGACCTCCTTGAAAAAACCCACCAGTTCCGAATCGCCAATCGCACGGGCGAACAACAAAAGCGCGATGGCGCTTATCACCCACTGCAACACTTGATGATCCACCTGCGGCAGCCACCAGCCGACGCGCAAACACACCAACAGGGCAATTACCAACAGGGCAGCCGCCACCAGCAACGTGAGCCAGCCTCGCGGCTTGAAGGCCGGGCGCAGTTGCGTACTGCCTTCATGCGGCACTTGAGGAACGGCCGCTACAGCAGCCCATTCGCCCCCCAGCGCCCAATAAACGTGTACCAGAGCAATCGCCGCAAATATCGTCACCAGCCATTGAGCCAACGCAAAGGTCATGGTTGAAGATCCTTGAAAGGGATTTGGTCAAATCATCCTAGTCGGCTTTTTTGGATGTGCATGACCGCTGGTACGAAGGCTGACGAACGAGAGATTTATGCGATTAAAAGCATCGCCAGCAGGCTAGCTCCCACATGGATTCCAGGAACACCGGCGGTCCAAGGTGGGAGCTAGCCTGCTGGCGATGACAGTTCCAAACTCAACACATCACTTCAACTCGGCGGACACCTTGTCGGCCACATCCTTGGGCACCCAGGCCTTCCACACGTCCGGGTGCTTCTTCATGAACGCTTCTGCTGCCTGGCGCGGCGCGGTGTGCTTTTCACTCATCTCGGCCAACGCCTTGTTCAACGGTTCAATGGGAAAATCCACCTTGGTGAAGAACTCGGCGATCTGCGGATACTGCTTCTGGAACGGCGTGGACACGCCAATGGACAGTTTCGAGGGCAGCGAACGGGTGGGCTGTGGATTCGGGTTGTCGGCGTCGGTCAGGGTTTTCCAGGCTTCGGCGTCGAATGGTGGCTCTTCCAGCTGGATCAGTTTGAAACGGCCGAGCAATGGCGTCGGCGACCAGTAATAGAACAATACCGGTTTGCTGCGGCGGATCGACGAGCTGATCTCCGCATCCAGTGCCGCCCCCGAACCGCTGCGGAAATTCACATAGCTGTCGTCCAGCCCATAGGCCTTGAGCTTCTGCTTGTTGACCACTTCCGACGTCCAGCCGATGGGGCTGTTGAGGAATCGTCCCTTGCTCGGCGCTTCCGGGTCTTTGAACACGTCCTTGTATTTGGGCAGGTCGCTGACACTGCGCAGGTCCGGTGCCATTGGCTTGATGCCTTTGGCCGGGTCGCCCTTGATCACGTACTCCGGCACCCACCAGCCTTCGGTGGCGCCCTTGACCGTATCGCCGAGACTGACGACCTTGCCTTCGGCCTCGGCCTTGACCCACACCGGACTGCGCCCGGCCCACTCCTCGCCAATGACTTGAATGTCATTGTTGGCCAGTGCGGTTTCCAGGGTGATCGTAGTGCCCGGCAACGTATCGGTCGGCAGGCCGTAGCCCTTTTCGACAATGATCCGCAGGATATCGGTAATCAGGCTGCCGCTTTCCCAGTTCAGGTCGGCGAAATGAATCGGCGCCTGGGCGGCCAACACCGGAACGGGTGACGCCAACAAACCGCAAGTGGCCAGGACCGCAGCCAGCAACCGTCGAAAACCTTTCATGCTTTTGCACCTCGTGCTGTTCACAGCAATAGCAGGATGGCCGGGCGGAGGACCGCGAAGCCTCTGAATACTCAGTCAATTGACTGTAGTAGAGGTTCCTGCTTTCGAGGGGCATCGATCAATTTTCGGAAATTTCCTGCAAGCGCATCAGCTCTCTTCTGACCATGCCGGCGTATTCCGCCGGGCGCAACGCGTAGAGCTGTGATGCGACCCAGTTCAGCCAGGGTCCCTGCATGACGGCTTTGTGCTCGAACAGTCGCCGGGCCTCGGCTTGAGCGCTGGCCTGGTTCTGTTGATGGAAGTCGGCGCGGGTCAGGCTCATTACTCGCTGGCCTTGAACGTCACCAGTTCGCCCTTGCGCCATTTGGCAGCCTTGGCGGTCACGGCCTTGAGGGTCTTGGTCAGGCCTTCCTGCAACTGCTGGTGGGCGGCGAACACCGTCACCACGCTGTGACCTTCCTTGAACAAAATGGCCTGCCCGTCGGCGGTGGTCACAAAGGCATAGTCGCCCAGGCCATACACCGTCAGTTTGATTTCGCGGAATTTGATTTCCAGCTTGCCGCCTTCACGGCTGGGCAACACCGAGGCGCTGAAATGATCGCCAACCTTGAGTTTGAGCCCCGGCTTATCGTCCACCACCAGCGCCGATTCCGTGTCGACTTCGGCGATGTAGATACCTTCCGCGTTCTGCTCGGTGATGTAAACGAAACGTGACTGAAACTGCTTGACCAGCTTTGCGCGCAAATCACCCAACACGAACAAAGCATGCATATCGAGATTACTTACTGCCAAGGAAACATCCCCACATCTGAAAAATGGTGCCGTACGCGGAAAAAAACGCACAGCCAATAAAGCGGCAATGCCGAAGGTGCAGCCAAATAACCCGAGATGAAATCCTGAATGAGCAGTGCACTCATCCATCACGAAGTAACGGGAAGACTACTGGAACGTTACTCGCATCGTCCTGCCTGGCGTTCGTCAGGGGTTGAAGGAAAACTCCCTGCTGGCTGCCAGAAAATTATGGACTATCAACATCGGGGAAAAAACCGATCAAGAAAAGCACTTTTCCTACATATCGCCCGCAGAAAATTGCTTTAGATAAACATCATTCACCCACCAGTGACGGTGATTCTAGAGCAGCGATGCTCTCGCAGACTACCCATAACGACGTACATACGTCGGTAAAAACAATGAAAAGGACTTCATATGTGCACATTGACTCACTTTGCCTATCCCCTGGCGCCAGACACGGCAACCGCATCAACCTCGTTCCCGACACTCGTCCACGCCCATCAACTGCTTCACGGCGCCCCGGCCCGGCCGCGGTTTCAGGTGGTTTTGGCCGGCAATGCCTTCTTTCACATCAAGGATATTTCCACAGGACGCGTCAGAGGTTTCCGAGCGGACCACAACGAAGCCTGCGCCCTCGCCCGGCAGCTTGAATCACGCTATTGAGTTGCCGAACGCTCTCGCGTTAGTGAGCGTTTCGTCTGCCCGGCGACTTATCTCAGGCGGCGATGTGCAACTACTGCCATACTGCCCGCCCAATAAAACGCATCCCCCAGAAAGCGGGCTGCGTTGAGAACAACAATGTATTTCCAAGGGAAGGCTGCTACGTGACGGAATTTGATATCGGCGAGTTTTTTATCCGGGGCGAAGCCAGAGAAGTCGACGGCGAGTTTCAGGCAGTGATCGTCATGCGCGCCAAGCCACCGCTGAAAACCGTGACCTATCACCAGGTCGAGAAAGACCGCTGGTTCAAGTCCTCGGATATCGCCGCCGTCGCCGCACAGGAATCCGCCAAAGAACTTAAGGCCGCGGTCGATGCCGGTGCATTGAAAGCCTGAAGACCGGGTTTGCGGTCTATGCTCTCTCCTGCGTTCAAACATCGTTTTCGAACTCTTGAAGCACGGCTCTCTCAGAAGTAGAGAAGCCGTAGCTCAGATCTCGTATTCGATTCGACCGGCAACCTGCAAGGAGATGAAAATGGAATCACCGACCCACGATTTGAAAGGTTTGTTCGACCAGCTCGGCCTGGACTCCACCCAGAAAGCTATCGACGATTTCATTGCCAGCCATTCACCACTCCCCGACGACAAGAAACTCATCGATGCCGAGTTCTGGACGCCGCAACAGGCAGGTTTCCTCAAAGAACAACTGCGTGAAGATGCCGACTGGGCGCGGGTGGTCGACGACCTCAACCTGCGCATGCACCAGATTCACTAACCTCAGGCTTAATGCAGGCTGTCGGGTTTCTCGGCGTTCAACTGCGCCAGCCAGGCAGCCTTGCACTCCTCTGCTTCGGTGCGACTGGAAAATGCCGTCCCCCGACGCTCACCGTTGAGCAACACCACCCAGCACACACTCTGCCCCAGAGCGCGCAAACTGGGGGGCACACCGCTGCCAATCATTACCGCGACATCGACTTTGCTTTGCATGCTGACCTCCGAACTCCGTTAGCAACCTAACTATGTAGGTATGGTAATGAGTCCGCAGGCGAAGAAACAATAACGACTGTGTACAGCTTCGTTTCCAAAACGGTAACAATCACCCGCCTCTAACGAGGTTTCTCCGGCTTGTAGCCCAAGCGCAAGCCTCCCCAATGCCTGCCCTTGAGCATGATCGGCACCGACAGGTCGTGCATCAGTTCACCGGTATCGCGGGTGTAGGTTTGCAGCAATACCGCCTGCTGGTGACTGCCACAGCGAATACCCGTGCGGTCGGCGAATTTGCGTTTGGTGCGGTTTTGCAGGGTATCGACCTGTACGTCGCCCGTCAGCGGCTGGCTGAAGACCTGATTGTGGGTCGGCACGTAGCCCTGCTGGGTACAGGCGATGGCGAACACCAGGCCTTCATGTCGGGGCAACAACGGTTCCTGGATCGACGGCAGGACCTGATCGGTATAGCGATCGAACTGCGTCTGGTATTTCGCCGGGACAGTATCGGGGATCGCCTGATAATTGCGGTCGAACAAATCGTCCAGGCTGATACGGCCAGCTTCGATGTCCGCTTCGAAACGCGCCGCGATCTGGCTCGCACCTTCCCGAGCGAGGTCGTAGATCCGCTGGTGATAGTCATCGAGCCCCACTTCGGCCAGGCGTTCGCTGATGGTTTCGGCCTGGCCTTCCATCTGCACGGCGGCTTCGGCCAGGCGCCGAGTCTGTTGATCACTGATGGCCAGGTCGCTGCGCATCTGTTGAATGGCGTGAAACAGGCTGTCGAGTTGTTCGCGGTTGGTGTCCGCACCTCGGGCGATTTCCCCGACCTGGCTTTCGACGCTGGCCGCGAGCCGGGCGATGTTTTCCAGGTGCTGACCGGTGTGCTCGACCTGCTCGACACCGGTGTCGAGGTCGCTGGACAGTTGGCGGATCTGCTCCACCACTTGCGCAGTGCGTTGCTGAATGTCGGCCACCATTTCCCCGACTTCACCGGTCGCGGTTGCCGTACGCGCGGCGAGTCCGCGAACCTCGTCAGCCACCACCGCGAAGCCACGGCCGTGTTCCCCGGCCCGCGCCGCTTCGATTGCCGCGTTCAAGGCCAGCAGGTTGGTTTGACTGGCGATGGACTGGATCACCAGGGTCACACGCTGGATGTCATCGCTGCGCAGGCTCAGGGCTTCGATCAGCTCACGGCTGCTGTTGGCGCGTTGGCTGAGCTGATGCATGCGCGCAATCGATTCGATCAACTCGGTCCGCCCTGCCGCACCGCTCTGATGCGCCTCGCTCGCAGCACTCAGGGCTTCACGACTTAGGGTCGAGGTGGCTTGTTCAGTGGCGATCATGACTTCGGCATTGCTGACAATTTGTGCCGCAGCACCAAGTTGCGATTGCAGCTTGTCAGCCAGTTGCTTGACGGAAAAGGCCACACCGGCGGCCGACAGCGCGTTATGGCTGGTGGTGTAGGAAAGATCGCGGGTTAACGTGGAGATGGCGCTGGATGTATCGGCAGGAGCGGATTCTGAGGGTGCGCGTGAGCGCAAGCGTGGTAGCCAGACAACCAGTACGGCCACTGGCAGGCCGAGGTAAAGCGACCAGCCGCCGAGGGTCATTCCACACAGCAACAGCACCAGGGCGATGCTTTGCAGCGTGGGTGTCAGCCAGCGGTTTTTCGGCAAAAACACTGGTGCAGGCACTGCCGCAACCAGAGACTCGTCTCTCGTCATCGTTGTCACCCCAAAATTCTTCTAATTGTTGTCTTCGCATTAAACGCCACTATAAAGCCATTATCTATGAGGCTTTAGTCGAGGGCGTTGCAGTAGATCAATAGAAGTGTTCGAGATTTTCCGGGCGACAAAAAGCATCGCGGGCAAGCCTGCTTCCCCGGGACTCTCGATGATCCTGTGGGAGTGGGCTTGCCCGCGATGCGGGGCGCTGCGAAATCAGGCCTGACGCTGGTGCTTGTCGATCTGCTCGTGACGCTCTTGAGCTTCGATGCAGTACTTGGTGGTCGGGCTGATCAGCAGGCGCTTGAGGCCGATTGCCTCGCCGCTGTCGTCGCACCAGCCAAAGCTGTCTTCCTTGATGCGTTCCAGGGCTTGTTCCAACTGAGGCAGCATGCGCTGGTCGCGATCGATCGCGTTCACCAGCCAGGTGCGCTCTTCTTCAACGGAAGCCGCGTCAGCCGGGTCGGCCGGGGTGTCCAGGCTCTCGATGGCGATGCGGTTCTGTTCGATGCGCTCATGGGTTTCGACTTTCATGTTCTGCAACAGCTCGGAGAAAAAAGCATGTTGCTCGGCATTCATGTAGTCATCCGCCGGCATGGCCAGCAACTTGTCCTTTGTCATTGATATCTCTATAAAAAAACGTGCATTAAGGCGAATTAGGGAGCGTTCCGGCAGACCTGGACAGGCCATCGGAAAGGCGCCGTTTATACCAAGCGCCACCCGGCACTCAATTTACGAGGGGCGGCAGTCTAAGGCCGACTTGAGGCCTCAGCAACTGAAAAGACAGCGAATTTGCCCGACAAAGCCTCGAAAATGCTCTACGGCAGGCATTCAGGCGGATATCGGAGTGCGTTTATAGCAAGAAATTCAATTCGGCACAGGTATATAGAAGACAAACGGCTGCGTTTGCAGGCCTGCGAACCTCAGCTAAGGTTGTTCCTCCCGAAATGGCTCACTCAAGGAGCGGTTAAATGAAGCTGATCGGCATGCTGGATTCGCCCTATGTAAGACGCGTCGCCATTTCTGCCAAACGCTTGGGCATCGTACTGGAGCACGAATCGGTCTCGGTGTTTCGCCACTTCGAACACTTCCAGCAGATCAACCCGGTGGTCAAGGCGCCCACGCTGGTGCTGGACGATGGTGAAGTGTTGATGGATTCGACGCTGATCATCGACTACCTGGAAGCACTGGCCGGCCCGGACCGCAGCTTGATGCCTGCGGACCTCGAACAGCGCCGGCGCTCGTTGCGCCTGATTGGTCTGGCATTGGCCGCCAGTGAAAAATCGGTGCAGCTATATTACGAGCGCAACTTGCGACCGGCGGAGATTCAGTACGAACCCTGGGTTGAGCGAGTTGAAGGGCAATTGGCGGCAGCGTATTCGGAATTGGAGCGGGAGCTGGAGAAGCAACCGTTGAAAACTGACGGAGAGATTGATCAGGCGGGTATCACGGTGGCTGTGGCGTGGAGTTTCACCCGGTATGTGGTGCCGGATCAGGTAGCGGATGTGCAGTTTCCTCGGGTTGCTGCGTTTACCGCTTATGCCGAGGGGCTTCCGGACTTTTTAAGCACTCCGATTGACTGACAGATTTTCTGCGTCTGATTTGACGCCATCGCGAGCAGGCTCGCTCCCACAGTTGACCGCGATCAACCTGTGGGAGCGAGCCTGCTCCGGGCGGCGATCCGACGATGACGGAGTAACAGCCACCATCAACGATGGATCAATGCATGAACAAGGCGATCAGGATGATGATCGGGATCGGTACGCCGAGAAAGAACAGCAGTAATGAACGCATGATGATTCTCCTGGTTTAACGAATCGTTGGGGTGGTCACGTAGGTGTCGGTTTCCAGATACACCACTGCGTCCCGACGACGACCGCCGAAAGTCGCGGCGAAGCTGGCGAAGAACGCGCCGGCCAGCAGGGCAACGAACATCCACAGCGTGGTCCAGGCGGCGACTTTGGCGGCGGTGTCAGCCGCTTGTTGCGCAGCCAGTTTGGCGTCGGCCACGGCTTTTTGTGTGCGGGCATAGACTTCGTCGACACGACGTTCCGCGTCCGCTTGCGTCAGGTTGGTCCGCTGCGCCACCAGTTGGGCCAGGTAGGTGCGGTCTTCGGCGGCCAGTTGCCCGTCGTTGCTCAGGGAGCGCACGAAGATTCGGGTGACGGTGCCTCGGGCGGCGTCATCGCTGACGGCAGCTGGACGATCATCGCGAAACAGGCTGTCGATGTAATAACCGTACTGATCGCTGTCGGTGTTGCCGGCAGCGGTACTTGCCGCTTGCGTGGCGGCACTCGCGGCGCCACCGACCATGCTCGCGCCGGCCTGCACTCCGCCGCTGACCACGCTGCTGACTGAACCCGCCACCAGCGTGGCCGTCACCAGCGTCGCCACGCACCAGGCGAGAAAACCGTGGGCTGTGTCACGGAAATAGACTTCATCGCCATGCATATACGCCCACTTAACCCGCAGCCGTCCGGCGATGTAGCCACCCAGCCCGGACGCGACGATCTGGGTGAACGCCAGCCAGACAATCGTCGATATGCCCAGGCCCTTGGCGCTCATGCCTTCATTGGCCCATGGCGAGACCGCGGAAAATCCCAGGCCGAAACCGAGCAGCACGAGGATCAGCGACAACGCCGCCGCAGCCGCGGCCCCGGCGAAGATCGCGCCCCACGACACGCCCGAGAGCGTGCTCGACTCATCCATGGCGGGATAGAAACCATCAGAGGATCTATTCATTGTTGTATCGCTCCAGGCAGAAAGATGGTGTTACAACTCTGTGGATCAGCAGTTGCAGTCACCGTGCCATTCGCGCACTTTGGAAAAATCGTTAAGGCTCAGCGAGTTATAAACATTGAACTTCCGCAGCCCATGCAATATGCAAGGAACCGGTATGCTCAACGGGTTTTATGCACTGATCAGAAGATCAAAAGATCGCAGCCTTCGGCAGCTCCTACAGGGAAATACGTTTTAAATGCAGGAGCTGCCGAAGGCTGCGATCTTTTCTTTGACCATGAACTTTTATTTAGAAAGCCTGCGCTCATTTCTTGGCAAAATGCAGCACAACGTTGTGAACACTTAATCAGGCCAGCCCTATGACCCGCATCTTGACCATCGAAGACGACGCCGTGACCGCCCGGGAAATCGTCGCCGAATTGAGCAGCCACGGACTCGATGTCGACTGGGTCGACAACGGTCGCGAAGGCCTGGAACGCGCGGTGAGCGGCAACTATGACCTGATCACCCTCGACCGCATGCTGCCCGAGCTTGATGGCCTGGCGATCGTCACCACGCTGCGGACCATGGGCGTGGCCACGCCGATCCTGATGATCAGCGCCCTCTCCGATGTTGACGAGCGCGTGCGCGGTTTGCGCGCTGGCGGCGACGATTACCTGACCAAGCCTTTCGCCACCGATGAAATGGCTGCGCGGGTCGAAGTCCTGCTGCGCCGGCAGAACACCGGGACGGCGCAAGCGACCACGCTGCGGGTGGCGGATCTGGAGCTGAACCTGATCAGCCACGAAGCCAGCCGCGATGGTCAATTGCTCACGCTGCTGCCCACCGAATACAAGCTGCTGGAATTCCTGATGCGCAACACCGGGCAGATCCTGTCGCGGATGATGATTTTCGAAGAGGTCTGGGGTTATCACTTCGACCCCGGCACCAACCTGATCGACGTGCACATCGGCCGCCTGCGCAAAAAGATCGACCCACCTGGCAATGCCCCATTGATTCGAACCGTGCGAGGCTCGGGTTATGTCATTGCCGAACCCGTCTAAGGGCTGGCGCTCTTCCAGCAGTCGTTTGCTCGCGCTCTACAGCGCGCTGTTCGTGATCTGGAGCGGCATTCTGATGGGGGTCATGTACTACGAGGTGTCCGCGTACCTGGACAACCTGGCCAAGCACTCGCTGATGCAGCGCCAACATCTGTTCTCGCGCTTCCAGGGCGAACAACTGTTGGACGCCCTCGCCGTCAGCATGACCTTCGACATCCGCGGCATCGACGCCTATGGCCTGTTCGATCATCAGCACCGTTACCTGAGCGGCGCCCTGGACCACATCCCCCGTGGCCTGCCGCTGGACGGCAAGATCCACATGCTCAGCGACTGCGCCGACTCCGACGATCCGACGCTGCCCAATGACAGCTGCGACGCCGTGGCGACCCAGACCCGGGACGGACTTTGGCTGGTGTTGGTGCGCGACAACGGCTCGCTGTTTGCCGTTACGCGGATCATCCTGCACGCACTGTTCTGGGGTGTGACATTGACCATCCTGCCCGGCATCGTCGGTTGGCACTTGCTGCGCCGTCGTCCGCTGAGACGTATTCGCGCGATTCAGGCCAGTGCCGAAGCCATCGTCGCCGGTGACCTTACCCGGCGCTTGCCGCTGTCCAATCGCCGCGATGAACTGGACATGCTCGCAGCGATCGTCAACGTGATGCTCGAACGCATCGAGCGCCTGATGCACGAGGTCAAGGGTGTGTGCGACAACATTGCCCACGACTTGCGCACGCCGCTGACCCGCCTGCGTGCTCAGCTTTACCGCATGCAACAACAGGCCGGTGAAGGCTCGGCGCAAGCGGCGCAACTGGATTTGGTGCTGGGCGAGGCTGATACGCTGATGGCGCGGTTTCGCGGGTTGCTGCGGATTTCCGAGCTGGAGGATCGTCAGCGCCGTTCCGGTTTCGTGCAGCTTGATCCGGTGTCGTTGCTACAGGAACTGCATGAGTTTTACTTGCCACTGGCGGAAGACGATGGCCTGACGTTTGAGCTGCAACTGCCGGAATCCTTGCCGCCGCTCAATGGCGACCGCGCCTTGTTGTTCGAAGCGGTGGCGAATTTGCTGAGCAACTCGATCAAATTCACCCCGCCCGGTGGCCAGGTAATTTTGCGTGGAGTCGATGAAAACGGACATACCCGCATCGAAGTCCTCGACTCCGGCCCGGGCATTCCCGAGACCGAGCGCGAGGCGGTGTTCCAGCGTTTTTATCGCGCCGAGGCGGGCAATCTGAAAAGCGGTTTCGGGTTGGGACTGTCGATCGTCGCAGCGATTGTCAGCCTGCACGGGTTTACGCTTGAGGTGGGTAGCAGCGAGATGGGTGGTGCGCGACTGGTGTTGGATTGTGAGCAGAGTTTGATTCCGCAGACCTGAAAATCAAAAGATCGCAGCCTGCGGCAGCTCCTACAGATGTA
>NZ_JBSVXD010000122.1:0-17432 GCF_054070755.1 Pseudomonas sp. SDO5591_S426
CTTTTGATTTTGCTCTTTCAAAGGCGAAGATCAAAAGATCGCAGCCTTCGGCAGCTCCTACAGAGGTCGCATTCAGGTAGGTGCGGTACGCCGACCGGTGTGCCATTACGCCGCAGATCCTGCTATGATGCGGCCGCTCTTTTGCGGGTAAACCTGACTAAAGTACTAGGTCTTATAGTTGACTTAAATACTCGGGAATTGCATACTCGCCTCATTCCGAACTCCGTGGTAATTGTCCATGCGACTGACTACAAAAGGCCGATACGCCGTGACCGCCATGCTTGACCTGGCGTTGCACGCGCAGCACGGGCCCGTGTCCCTGGCCGATATCTCCGAGCGCCAAGGCATCTCCCTGTCCTACCTCGAACAGCTTTTCGCCAAGCTGCGCCGCAGCAACCTGGTGTCCAGCGTTCGCGGTCCAGGCGGCGGTTACCAGCTGTCTCGCGACATGCAGGGTATCCAGGTCGCCCAGGTGATCGATGCGGTAAACGAATCGGTCGATGCCACCAAATGCCAGGGCCAGGGTGATTGCCATCAAGGCGACACCTGCCTGACCCACCACTTGTGGTGCGACCTGAGCCTGCAGATCCACGAATTTCTGAGCGGTATCAGCTTGGCTGACCTTGTGACTCGCCGTGAGGTGCAAGAAGTAGCCCAGCGTCAGGATCAACGCCGTTGCAACAGCAAGGCGCCACGCCTGGACAAGATTGAAGCGTCCGCCGTCGAATGACAGCCACAGAGCTAACGGCACGCCAGCCAGCCTGATTTAGGAGATAGTCCATGAAATTGCCGATTTACCTTGATTACTCTGCGACTACCCCGGTTGATCCGCGTGTCGCGCAAAAGATGAGTGAATGCCTGCTGGTCGACGGAAACTTCGGTAACCCGGCGTCACGTTCGCACGTGTTCGGCTGGAAAGCTGAAGAGTCCGTCGAAAACGCCCGTCGTCAGGTGGCCGACCTGGTCAACGCCGATCCGCGTGAAATCGTCTGGACTTCCGGCGCTACCGAGTCCGACAACCTGGCAATCAAGGGTGCGGCACATTTCTATGCCACCAAAGGCAAGCACCTGATCACCACCAAGATTGAGCACAAGGCTGTCCTCGACACCATGCGCCAACTGGAACGTGAAGGTTTTGAAGTGACCTACATCGAGCCTCGTACCGACGGCTTGGTAACCCCAGAGATGATCGAAGCCGAACTGCGCGACGACACCATCCTGGTTTCGGTCATGCACGTAAACAACGAAATCGGCACCGTCAACGACATCGCTGCAATCGGCGAGCTGCTGCGTTCCAAGGGCATCCTGTTCCACGTCGACGCCGCTCAGTCCACCGGCAAGGTCGAAATCGACCTGCAGAAGCTGAAAGTCGACATGATGTCGTTTTCTGCCCACAAGACCTACGGTCCTAAAGGCATCGGCGCCCTGTACGTAAGCCGCAAGCCGCGCGTACGTATCGAAGCGACCATGCACGGTGGCGGTCACGAGCGCGGCATGCGTTCCGGTACCCTGGCCACTCACCAGATCGTCGGCATGGGTGAAGCTTTCCGTGTAGCCAAGGAAGACATGGCTGCCGAGAACGTCCGTATCAAGGCTTTGAGCGACCGTTTCTACAAGCAGGTCGAGCATCTGGAAGAGCTGTACGTCAACGGCAGCCTGACCGCCCGCGTTCCGCACAACCTGAACCTGAGCTTCAACTACGTTGAAGGCGAGTCGCTGATCATGGCGCTCAAGGATCTGGCGGTTTCGTCCGGTTCGGCTTGCACCTCGGCGTCTCTGGAGCCTTCGTACGTATTGCGCGCCCTGGGCCGCAACGACGAACTGGCACACAGCTCGATCCGCTTCACCTTCGGTCGCTTCACCACCGAAGAAGAAATCGATTACGCCGCGCAGAAAGTTTGCGAGGCCGTTACCAAGCTGCGCGCTTTGTCGCCGCTGTGGGACATGTACAAAGACGGCGTCGATATCTCGAAAATCGAGTGGGCGGCACACTAACTATAGAAGCCGCCGGATACAGGTCCTGTAGCAGCGCGGCGGTAAACGCAGCGCAACTACAGGGTCTCAAGAGCGGCCCTGATGAGTGAGGATTGAGAATCATGGCTTACAGCGAAAAGGTCATCGACCACTACGAAAACCCGCGCAACGTCGGCAAGATGGACGCGGAAGATCCTGATGTCGGCACCGGCATGGTCGGCGCGCCGGCGTGCGGCGACGTTATGCGCTTGCAGATCAAGGTCAACGACGCCGGCATCATCGAAGATGCCAAGTTCAAGACCTACGGCTGCGGTTCGGCTATCGCTTCCAGCTCCCTCGCCACAGAGTGGATGAAGGGTAAGACCCTGGACGAAGCGGAAACCATCAAGAACACTCAGCTGGCTGAAGAACTGGCCCTGCCGCCAGTGAAAATTCACTGCTCGGTACTCGCTGAAGACGCTATCAAAGCGGCCGTTCGCGACTACAAGCAGAAGAAAGGCTTGATCTGATTTTTGGCGACGAGTAAGGAGTCACCGATGGCTATCAGCATGACAGAAGCGGCTGCTCGACACGTGCGGCGCTCCCTCGACGGGCGCGGCAAAGGTGAAGGGATTCGTCTGGGTGTTCGCACCACAGGCTGTTCCGGCCTTGCCTACGTGCTGGAGTTTGTCGACGAGGTGGTTGCAGAGGACCAGGTGTTCGAAAGTCACGGCGAAAAAGTGATTATCGACCCTAAAAGCCTGGCCTACCTGGACGGCACCGAGCTCGACTTCGTCAAGGAAGGGTTGAACGAAGGCTTCAAGTTCAACAACCCCAACGTACGCGGTGAATGTGGCTGCGGCGAAAGCTTCAACATCTGAGGCTTGTCGTGGGTACTCCTTGTCATTTCGCTTTATTTGAGCTGCAACCGAGTTTCGATCTGGACCTCGACCAGCTGGCTACGCGCTACCGTGAGTTGGCGCGCAGTGTTCATCCGGACCGCTTTGCCGACGCTTCCGAGCGTGAGCAGCGGCTGGCGCTAGAGCAATCCGCGAGCCTCAACGAGGCCTACCAGACGCTCAAGAACCCACCCAAGCGCGCGCGTTACTTGCTCGCCTTGAATGGTGGCGAGCTGCCGCTGGAGGTCACGGTGCATGATCCGGAGTTTCTTCTGCAACAGATGGAGTTGCGCGAAGAGCTCGAAGACCTGCAGGACAGCGCCGACCTCAAGGGCGTTGCCGTCTTCAAGCGTCGCCTGAAGGCTGCCCAGGATGAACTGAACCAAAGCTTCGCAGCTTGCTGGAACGATGCCGCGCAACGCGAAAAGGCCGAACGCCTGATGCGGCGCATGCAGTTCCTCGACAAGCTCACCTACGAAGTGCGCCAGTTAGAAGAGCGCCTCGACGATTAACCCAGTGCCGCTCCGGTCGCACGCCTGATATACAGATAAGTCCTGATAACGATGGCCCTACTGCAGATCGCCGAACCCGGCCAAAGTCCTCAACCGCACCAGCGTCGTCTGGCTGTGGGGATCGACTTGGGCACTACCAATTCGCTGGTCGCTGCATTGCGCAGTGGTCTTTCCGAGCCGCTTGCCGACGCAGAAGGGCGGGTCATCCTGCCGTCTGCCGTGCGCTATCACGCTGATCGCGTCGAGGTTGGCGAATCCGCCAAACTGGCTGCAGCTACCGATCCCTTGAATACCGTGCTGTCGGTCAAGCGCTTGATGGGTCGTGGTCTGTCCGACGTCAAGCAATTGGGCGACCAACTGCCGTACCGCTTTGTCGGTGGCGAGTCGCACATGCCGTTCATCGAGACGATCCAGGGTCCGAAAAGCCCGGTGGAAGTCTCCGCCGATATCCTCAAGGTTCTGCGTCAGCGCGCTGAAGCGACCCTCGGCGGTGAACTGGTCGGCGCGGTGATCACCGTTCCAGCCTATTTCGACGACGCTCAGCGTCAAGCCACCAAGGATGCGGCCAAACTGGCCGGTCTGAATGTGCTGCGTTTGCTCAATGAGCCGACCGCAGCCGCTGTGGCTTATGGTCTGGATCAACACGCCGAAGGCCTGGTCGCGATTTACGACCTGGGCGGCGGTACTTTCGATATTTCGATTCTGCGCCTGACCGGCGGTGTTTTCGAGGTTCTGGCTACCGGTGGCGACAGTGCCCTGGGCGGCGATGACTTCGACCATGCTATTGCTGGCTGGATCATCGAGAGCGCCGGTCTGTCCGCCGATCTCGATCCGGGCGCGCAGCGTCAACTGCTGCAAACCGCCTGTGCGGCCAAAGAAGCGCTGACCAATGCCCCGTCGGTCGAAGTGGTCCACGACGACTGGAAAGCCGAGCTGACCCGCGAAGCCTTCGATGCGCTGATCGAGCCGATGGTCGCGCGCAGCCTGAAAGCCTGCCGTCGCGCTGTTCGCGATTCCGGTGTCGAGCTGGAAGACGTGCACGCCGTAGTCATGGTCGGTGGTTCGACTCGCGTGCCTCGTGTTCGCGAAGCTGTCGCCGAAGCTTTCGGTCGCCAGCCGCTGACTGAAATCGACCCGGATCAAGTGGTAGCCATTGGTGCTGCGATCCAGGCCGATACCCTGGCCGGCAACAAGCGCGATGGCGATGAACTGCTGTTGCTTGACGTGATCCCGTTGTCCCTGGGCCTGGAAACCATGGGCGGCCTGATGGAGAAGGTGATTCCACGCAACACCACCATCCCCGTTGCCCGCGCCCAGGACTTCACCACTTATAAAGACGGCCAGTCGGCCATGGCGATCCACGTGTTGCAGGGCGAGCGCGAGCTGATCAGCGACTGCCGCTCCCTGGCGCGCTTCGAATTGCGCGGTATTCCGGCGATGGTTGCCGGTGCAGCGAAGATTCGCGTGACCTTCCAGGTCGATGCCGACGGTCTGCTCAGTGTTTCCGCCCGCGAATTGGGTTCGGGCGTCGAGGCCAGCATCCAGGTCAAGCCGTCCTACGGCCTGACCGACGGCGAAATCGCCAAAATGCTCAAGGACTCGTTCCAGCACGCCAACGACGACAAGGTTGCCCGCGTATTGCGCGAGCAGCAGGTCGATGCCCGGCGTCTGGTTGAGGCCGTGCAGGCTGCGCTTGAAGTTGATGGCGAGCGCTTGCTCGACGCCGAAGAGCGCATGGTGATCGACATGCAGGTGCAGGAATTGACCGAACTGATGAAAGGCACCGATGGTTTCGCCATCGAGCAGCAGACCAAGCGTCTGTCGCAAGTGACCGATGCTTTTGCCGCCCGTCGTATGGATTCGACCGTGAAAGCCGCTTTGGCGGGCCGCAACCTGAATGAGATTGAGGAATAACGATGCCGCAGGTCATTTTTCTGCCACACGAGAAGTTCTGCCCTGAAGGCATGGTTGTTGAGGCTGAGACTGGTACGTCCATCCTCGAACTGGCCCACGAACACCACATCGAGATGGAAAGTGCTTGCGGCGGTGTCTGCGCCTGCACCACTTGCCACTGCATCATTCGCGAGGGTTTCGACTCGCTGGAAGAGGCCGACGAGCTGGAAGAAGACTACCTTGATAAAGCTTGGGGTCTTGAGCGTGAGTCGCGCCTGGGTTGCCAGGCCAAGGTCGGTACCGAAGACCTGACCGTCGAAATTCCGAAATACTCGCTTAACCATGCGGCCGAAGCGCCGCACTGACTGGTAAGACTGTCATGAGCTACGGTTGGAATGATGTTCAACGCATTGCAGAAGAATTGGCCGAGGCCAAGCCGGGCGTAGACCCGTTTTCTGTCAATTTCGTCGATCTGCAGCAATGGATCAAAGAGCTGCCGGATTTCGACAATACCTCTGGTCGTGTTGGCGAGAAGGTCTTGGAGGCGGTTCAGACGCTCTGGGCCGAAGAACTGGACTGATCGTCCTTGCAGGTTAGGCAATACCCAAGAACCCGCGTATAATTCGCGGGTTTAATTTTTCGCAAATTACCGTTTCTGGAGTTACACCATGGCTGTTCAACGTACTTTCTCCATCATCAAGCCTGACGCAGTTGCAAAAAACGTTATCGGCGAGATCACCACTCGTTTCGAAAAAGCTGGCCTGCGCGTTGTAGCTTCGAAACTGAAGCAACTGTCCAAAGCTGAAGCTGAAGGCTTCTACGCTGAGCACAGCGCTCGTGGTTTCTTCGGCGACCTGGTTGCTTTCATGATCTCCGGTCCGGTTGTCGTTCAGGTTCTGGAAGGCGAAAACGCTATCGCTCTGAACCGTGAGCTGATGGGCGCTACCAACCCTAAAGAAGCTGCTGCCGGCACCATCCGCGCTGACTTCGCTGATTCCATCGACGCCAACGCTGTACACGGTTCGGACTCCGAAGCCGCTGCTGCTCGCGAAATCTCGTACTTCTTCGCAGCTACTGAAGTAACCACTCGCTAAGCATTGGCTTAAGAGTGAAGGTGAATCCATGACTACATCGACTGCAAAAACTAACCTGCTGGGTCTGACTCAACAGGAAATGGAAAAATTCTTCGACTCAATCGGGGAGAAGCGTTTCCGTGCCGGTCAGGTAATGAAATGGATTCACCACTTTGGTGTCGATGATTTCGACGCCATGACGAACGTCAGCAAAGCCTTGCGCGAGAAGCTCAAGGCTGTTGCTGAAGTTCGCGGTCCGGAAGTGGTCAGTGAGGACATCTCCAGCGACGGCACCCGTAAATGGGTGGTGCGCGTGGCGTCCGGCAGCTGCGTCGAGACCGTTTACATTCCCCAGGGCAAACGCGGCACCTTGTGCGTTTCGTCCCAGGCAGGCTGTGCCCTGGATTGCAGTTTCTGCTCCACCGGCAAGCAAGGCTTCAATAGCAACCTCACCGCCGCCGAAGTCATCGGTCAGGTGTGGATTGCCAACAAATCCTTTGGCAGCGTCCCGGCAACCGTCGACCGTGCCATCACCAACGTGGTGATGATGGGCATGGGTGAGCCGCTGCTGAACTTCGACAACGTCATCGCGGCCATGCACCTGATGATGGACGACCTGGGCTACGGCATTTCCAAGCGCCGCGTGACCCTGTCGACCTCCGGCGTGGTACCGATGATCGATGAGCTGTCCAAGCACATCGACGTCTCCCTTGCGTTGTCGCTGCACGCACCGAATGACGCATTGCGTAACCAATTGGTGCCGATCAACAAGAAATATCCGCTTAAGATGCTGCTCGAGTCGTGCCAGCGCTACATGTCGTCCCTGGGCGAAAAGCGCGTGCTGACCATCGAGTACACCTTGCTCAAAGACGTGAACGACAAGGTCGAGCACGCCGTGGAAATGATCGAGCTGCTCAAGAACATCCCGTGCAAGATCAACCTGATTCCGTTCAACCCATTCCCGCACTCCGGGTACGAGCGGCCTAGCAACAACGCCATTCGTCGGTTCCAGGATCAGCTTCATCACGCCGGCTTCAACGTCACTGTCCGCACCACCCGTGGTGAAGACATCGACGCAGCCTGTGGTCAACTGGTAGGGCAGGTGCTGGATCGCACCCGTCGCAGCGAACGTTATATCGCCGTGCGTGAACTCAACGCCGAGAACGATGTAGCGCAAAACGCCGCGAAATAACCAAGAGAGGATCTCTATGTCCCTGCGCTTTGCGCTGCTTTTGCTGTTGGCCAGCCTGTGTGCTGGCTGCGTGCTTTCGGGTGATTACAACCCGATGAAGACCAGCAAGGGCCGTGATGAAGCGCGGGCGGCCTATGTGCAACTCGGTATCGGTTATCTGCAACAAGGCATGACCGAACGCGCCAAAGTCCCCTTGAAGAAAGCGCTGGAGCTCGACAGCTCCGACCCTGATGCCAACGCGGCGCTGGGGTTGGTGTTCCAGGCCGAGATGGAGCCGGAACTGGCCGACGAGCATTTTCGCAAGGCGCTGTCTTCCCGTCCCGCCGACGCACGTATCCTCAACAATTACGGCAGTTTTCTGTTCGAGCAAAAACGTTACAAGAAAGCCTACGAGCGCTTTGAGCAGGCCGCCGCCGATACGCTGTATCCTGAGCGTTCGCGAGTGTTCGAGAACCTTGGCATGACCGCTTCAATGCTTGGCCAGCGTGATCTGGCTCAGCAGCAACTGGAAAAAGCCCTGCGTTTGAACCGCCAACAACCACGCGCATTGCTGGAAATGGCTGAGTTGTCTTACGAAGACAGGCATTATGTGCCCGCGCGTGACTATTACGACCGTTTTAGCCTGCTCACCGAGCAAAATGCACGTAGTCTATTGCTCGGCGTTCGGCTGGCAAAAGTGTTTGAAGATCGCGACAAGGCAGCCAGTTTTGGCCTGCAATTAAAACGACTCTATCCCGGTACACCGGAATATCAGCAATACCTGTCGGAGCAATGATGAAAGCGGCGCATCCCGAAGTTGTAGCAGCGAATCGCGTTAACCCCGGTGAGACCTTGCGCCAGGCCCGCGAAAGCAATGGCTGGTCGCTGGCCGAAGTGGCCCTCAAGCTCAACCTCACCACCACTTCCCTGAGCAATCTGGAAGCCGGTGCGTTCGACAAGCTGCCTGGGCATACCTTTGCTCGCGGTTACATTCGCGCCTATGCCAAATTGCTCGGCATGGATCAGGCCGTTCTGGTTCAGCAATTCGACCAATCCACCGGTACCGACTCCCAAGGCAGCAGCGTGCATAGCTTGGGTCGTATCGAAGAGCCGGTACGGGTTTCCCACACCATTTTGCGTATTGTCAGCCTGTTGTTGCTGGTAGCGGTGATTGGCGGCGGTTTCGTCTGGTGGCAGGATCAAACCTCGCAGCGCACCAAGGACTTCATTGGCCTGACCCCGGAACACGTTGAGGTCGAAGGCGCCGACGGTACTACCCAGATTCATCCGCTGGACGAGCCGGAAGACCAGGCTGTCGCGGAAGGTCAGACCGAAGGCGCCACTGCGCTTGCATTGCCTCAGGCCGAGACTTCGGCTGAAGCACCGGCCGAAACCCCGGCTAACGCACCGGCTGCCGCACCTGTTGCGCCAACCAGCCCGGCACCTGCTGCGCCCGTTCACAGCGCTGCCCCGGTTGTCGCGACTCCGGCGACTCCAGCTCCGGCAGTGCCTGCCGTTCCGGCTCCGGTTGTGACTGCCCCTGTTGCCCCGAGCGCAGCGGCCCCAGCCCCGGTGGCTGCAGCTCCGACTGCCGGTCAAGGCCAGGTTCAACTGCAATTCACCGCTGATTGCTGGACGCAAGTGACCGACGGCAGCGGCAAGGTGCTGTTCAGTGGTCTCAAGCGCAAGGGCGATAGCCTTTCCGTCAACGGCAAGCCACCGTTTGCCGTCCGCCTGGGCTTCGCCCGTGGCGCGCAGGTCAGCTACAACGGTCAGTCGGTTGATGTAGCTCCGTTCACCAGTGGCGAGACTGCTCGCCTGAAGTTGGGTCAATAAGTCATGCACGGCGAATCTCCAATCAAACGACGCGAATCGCGCAAGATCTGGGTCGGTAACGTGCCTGTTGGCGGCGATGCGCCTATCGCTGTGCAGAGCATGACCAACAGCGACACCAATGACGTCGCGGCCACCGTTGCACAGATCAATCGTCTGGAAGCGGCCGGCGTCGACATCGTGCGGGTTTCCGTACCGGACATGGACGCTGCCGAAGCGTTCGGCAAGATCAAGCAACTGGTCAAAGTGCCATTGGTTGCCGACATCCACTTCGATTACAAGATCGCCTTGCGCGTCGCCGAACTGGGTGTCGACTGCCTGCGGATCAACCCGGGCAACATCGGTCGTGAAGATCGTGTGCGCGCGGTGGTCGATGCCGCCCGTGATCGCGGGATTCCGATCCGCATCGGCGTCAACGCCGGTTCCCTGGAAAAAGACCTGCAAAAGAAATACGGCGAGCCGACGCCGGCCGCGCTGGTCGAGTCGGCCTTGCGCCACGTCGAACACCTTGAGCGCCTCAACTTCCAGGACTTCAAGGTCAGCGTGAAGGCCTCCGACGTGTTCATGGCCGTCGAAGCCTACCGCCTGCTGGCGAAAGAAATCGTCCAGCCGCTGCACCTGGGCATCACCGAAGCCGGTGGTTTGCGTTCCGGCACAGTGAAATCTGCCGTGGGCCTCGGTATGCTGCTCGCCGAAGGGATTGGCGATACTATTCGCATTTCGTTGGCGGCCGACCCGGTCGAGGAAGTGAAAGTCGGCTACGACATTCTCAAATCCCTGCACCTGCGTTCCCGTGGCATCAACTTCATCGCCTGCCCGAGCTGCTCGCGGCAGAACTTCGATGTGGTCAAGACCATGAACGAGCTGGAAGGGCGCCTCGAAGACCTGCTGGTTCCGCTGGATGTTGCGGTGATTGGCTGTGTGGTCAACGGCCCGGGTGAAGCCAAGGAAGCACATATCGGCTTGACCGGCGGCACGCCAAACCTGATTTACATCGATGGCAAGCCGTCGCAGAAACTGACGAATGACAATCTGGTGGATGAGCTTGAACGCTTGATCCGCCAGAAAGCGGCCGAGAAGGTCGAAGCTGACGCTGCGGTTATTGCGCGCGGCTAAGCCTGGCAAAAAAGAGCCGAACGAATTAAGGAAATTAAGTGAGCAAGTCTCTGCAAGCCATTCGTGGCATGAACGACATCCTGCCCGAACAGACTCCCCTGTGGCGTCATTTCGAAGGCACCGTTTCGCGTCTGCTGGATAACTACGGTTACAAGCAGATCCGCATGCCGATCGTCGAGTTCACCGAGCTGTTCAAGCGCTCCATCGGTGAAGTGACCGACATCGTCGAAAAAGAGATGTACACCTTCGACGACCGTAACGGCGACTCCCTGACCCTGCGTCCTGAAGGCACCGCGGCTTGCGTGCGCGCAGTGCTCGAGCACGGCATCACCGGCGGTGGTCAGGTACAGAAACTCTGGTACATCGGCCCGATGTTCCGCCACGAGCGTCCGCAGAAAGGCCGTTATCGCCAGTTCCACCAGATCGGTGTCGAAGTGTTCAACCTCGACGGTCCGGACATCGACGCCGAATTGATCGTGTTGACCTGGCGCCTGTGGGGCGAGCTGGGCATCCGTGATGCGGTCAAGCTCGAACTCAACAGCCTGGGCACCAGCGAATCCCGTGGTCGTTATCGCGAAGCACTGGTCGAGTTCCTGTCCGGTCACCTGGACAAGCTGGACGAAGACAGCCAGCGCCGCCTGAAGACCAACCCGTTGCGTGTCCTGGACACCAAGAACGCCGATACGCAGGCGATTCTCGTCGATGCGCCGAAAATGGCCGACTACCTCGACGAAGAGTCCCGCGTGCACTTCGAGGGCCTCAAGGCTCGCCTGGACGCCGCCGGCATTCCTTACGTGATCAACCCGAAGCTGGTTCGCGGGCTGGATTACTACAGCAAGACCGTATTCGAATGGGTCACCGACAAGCTTGGCGCCCAAGGCACCGTGTGTGCCGGTGGTCGTTACGATGGCCTGGTCGAGCAGATGGGCGGCAAGCCTACGGCGGGCGTTGGTTTCGCCATGGGCATCGAGCGTCTGGTGCTGCTGCTGGAAACCCTGGAGCAGATCCCGGAAGAGATCTCCCGTCAGGTCGACGTCTACCTCTGCGCCTTCGGTGAAGCAGCCGAGTTGGCCGGTCTGGCCCTGGCCGAGCGTGTACGCGATCAATTACCCAACCTGCGTCTGCAAGTGAATGCCGGCGCCGGCAGCTTCAAAAGCCAGTTCAAGAAAGCCGACAAGAGCGGTGCGCTGTATGCACTGATCCTCGGTGACGACGAGATGGCCCAGCAAGTGGTAGGTTTCAAACCCCTGCGTGGCCAGGGCGAACAACAAAGCATTGCCTGGGATGCGCTTGCCGCTCACCTGGCCACCTGCGTCGTGCAGGGTTGAAGCTGTCTTAAACAGCCGAATTAGCGATTAAGGAGTATTGGGGTGTCGAGTACCGAAGACGAAAATTTGGCGGATTTGAAGGATTGGTGGTCACGCAACGGCAAGCCCCTGGTCACTGGTGGCCTGTTGGCGCTGGTCATCGTGTTCGGCTGGCAGGCGTTTCAGAAATATCAGAGCAACCAGTCGCAAGGCGCCTCGGTGCTCTATCAGCAATTGCTGGAAACCACGCTGACGCCTGACGGCAAGCCAGATGCGGCCCGTGTTTCGGACCTCGCCGGCAAGCTCAACAGCGAGTTCGGCGGCAGCGCCTACGCGCAGTACGGCAGCCTGTTCGTGGCGAAAGTCGCCGTCGATAGCGGCAAGCTCGATGACGCAGCCAGCGAATTGAAAGCCATCGTTGCCAAGCCGGCCAACCCTGCGCTGGGCGAAATCGCCCGTCAGCGCTTGGCGCAAGTACTGGCCGCGCAGAACAAGACCGATGAAGCCCTGAAACTGCTTGAAGGCGATGCCGACAAGGCATTCCTGGCGACTCGTGAAGAACTCAAGGGCGACCTGCTGGTGCAGCTGGGTCGTACCGATGAAGCACACGCGGCGTATCAAAAAGCCAAGGCGGCACTGTCGGATGAAGCGGCGGTCGGTGGCCTACAAATCAAGCTGGACGACCTGGCCAAAGGGGATGCGTGACGTGATCCGTTGGAAACATGCAGCATTGCTGGCTCTGGCCATTTTGGCCGCGGGTTGCAGCAGCAACAGCAAGAAAGAATTGCCACCGGCCGAGTTGACCGACTTCAAAGAAGAAGTGGTTCTGCAAAAGCAGTGGAGTCGTTCGATCGGTGACGGTCAGGGCGAAACCTACAACATGCTGGTTCCGGCGATCGATGGCGATACCATCTACGCCGCCGATGTGACCGGTGTGGTGATGGCGCTGGATCGCAGCAACGGCGACGTCAAGTGGAAGAAAGATCTCGAACTGCCTGTTTCCGGCGCCGTTGGCGTGGGTTACGGTCTGCTGACGATCGGTACGATCAAGGGTGAAATCGTTGCCCTGGACGCCATCAACGGCGAAGAGAAATGGCGCGCTCGCGTGTCCAGTGAAGTCCTCGCACCACCGGCCAACAACGGTGATGTGGTTGTGGTTCAGACCCAGGATGACCGTCTGATCGGTCTGGATGCCGCGACCGGCAACCAGCGCTGGTTGTATGACAGCACCCCGGCGGTCCTGACCCTGCGCGGCACCAGTGCGCCGATCGTCACCAACCGCCTCGCGGTGGCTGGCCTGTCGACCGGTAAAGTGGTCGCTCTCGATATTTCCAACGGCGTGCCGGTGTGGGAACAGCGTGTAGCAATCCCGCAAGGTCGTTCGGAACTGGAGCGTGTTGTCGATATCGACGGCGGCCTGCTGCTGTCCGGCGAGACGATTTACGTCGCGAGCTATCAGGGTCGCGTTGCGGCGCTGGACCTGCAAAGCGGTCGCCAGTTGTGGCAGCGTGATGCTTCCAGCTACGCCGGTGTCGCCCAGGGTTTCGGCAGCGTCTACGTGAGCCTGTCTTCGGGCACCGTTGAAGGCGTCGACGAGCGTTCCACCACAGCTTTGTGGAGCAACGATTCGCTGGCCCGCCGTCAACTGTCGGCTCCGGAAGTGTTCTCCAGCTACGTTGCAGTCGGTGACCTGGAAGGTTACCTGCACCTGCTGAGTCAGGTGGACGGTCGATTCGTCGGCCGCGAACGCATCGACAGCGACGGCCTGCGTGCCCGTCCGCTGGTGGTGGGTGACACGATTTATGTGTATGGCAACAGCGGCAAACTGGAAGCCCTGACCATCAAGTAAAGGTTTGACTATGCTTGGGGTTAGTTCCCCAAGCGGCCCCGTTCTGCGGGGCTCGCAGCGCTTACAGGCGCTGCCCCGAGCACCAGCCGCTGCCTGCAGCGGCTTTTGTATTTTCTGAAATAACGAAGTGGAGAGCCGCATGGTTCCCGTAATCGCCCTGGTGGGCCGACCGAACGTCGGCAAGTCCACCTTGTTCAACCGCCTGACCAGGACTCGCGACGCCATCGTCGGCGACTTGTCCGGTCTGACCCGTGATCGCCAATACGGTGAGGCCAAGTGGCAAGGGCGTTCCTACATTCTGGTCGACACCGGCGGTATCTCCGGTGACGAGCACGGTATGGACGAAAAAATGGCCGAGCAGTCGCTGCTGGCCATTGAAGAAGCGGATGTCGTTCTGTTCCTGGTAGATGCCAAGGCCGGTTTCACCGCCGCCGACCAGATGATCGCCGAGCATTTGCGCAAACGTAACAAGCGTTCCTACGTGGTTGCCAACAAGGTCGACAACATCGACCCAGAAATGGCCCGCGCCGAATTCGCTCCGTTGGGCATGGGCCACGCGATTCCTATCGCCGGTGCTCACGGCCGTGGCATCACCCAGATGCTGGAAATCGCCCTGAGCGACTTCCCGAAAGACGAAGAAGAGCCGGAAGACGGCGAGGAAGAGATCGTTGCCGAAGGCGAGGAAGCCAAGCGCATTCCTGGCCCAAGCGAAAAAGACGGGATCAAGATCGCCATCATCGGTCGTCCGAACGTTGGCAAGTCGACCCTGGTCAACCGCATGCTCGGTGAAGACCGGGTTATCGTTTATGACCAGCCCGGCACCACCCGCGACAGTATCTACATCCCGTTCGAGCGTAACGACGAGAAGTACACGCTGATCGACACCGCTGGTGTGCGCAAGCGCGGCAAGATCCACGAAGAAGTCGAAAAGTTCTCCGTGGTCAAAACCCTGCAGGCGATCAAAGACGCCAACGTGGTGATCTTCGTGATGGACGCCCGCGAAGGCGTGGTCGATCACGACCTCAACCTGCTGGGCTTCGCCATTGAGTCGGGCCGTGCGCTGGTCATCGCGATCAACAAGTGGGACGGCATGACCCCGAGCGAGCGCGACTTCGTGAAGGTCGAGCTGCAACGTCGCCTGTTCTTCGTGGACTACGCCGACATCCACTTCATCTCGGCGCTGCACGGCACTGGCGTGGGCAACCTCTACGCTTCCGTTCAGAACTCGTTCAAGTCCGCGGTCACCCGCTGGCCGACCAACCGTCTGACCCAGATTCTGGAAGATGCGGTTGGCGAGCACGCGCCACCGATGGTCAACAACCGCCGGATCAAGCTGCGCTATGCCCACTTGGGTGGTGCTAACCCGCCGATCATCGTGATCCACGGTAACCAGATCGAGAAAGTGCCGAAGTCGTACGTGCGCTATCTGGAGAACACTTACCGTCGTGTGCTGAAGCTGGTCGGTACGCCGATCCGCATCGAGTTCAAGGGCGGCGAAAACCCGTACGAAGGCAACAAAAACTCGCTCACCGACCGTCAGGTCAACAAGAAGCGTCGCTTGATGTCGCACCACAAGAAGGCCGACAAGAAGCGCCGCGACAAGCGCTGATTCACGGTGTGATCTAGCTTCTGTAGGAGCATGGCTTGCCCGCGATGAACGATAACGCGGTGAATATGTAATACCGCGGTGCGATCATCGCGGGCAAGCCTTGCTCCTACAGGGCCAGGATCAGGAAGGGCGCCAATGGCGCCCTTTTTCATGCTTGCCGTTTGGGCTATCCTCGGATTCCCCGCGCCGCCGTTAGAGCCGGGTGTAGAGCAGGGAATCACCGATGATCACCAGTAAGCTGCCGAATGTCGGCATCACTATCTTCACTCAGATGTCTCAGCTCGCGGCGCAAACCGGGGCGATCAACTTGTCCCAGGGTTTCCCCGATTTCGATGCCCCGCAGGCACTGTGCGATGCGGTCGGGCGTCACGTTGCCAATGGGCACAACCAGTATTCACCGATGACCGGCCTGCCGGCACTGCGTCAGCAAGTGGCGGCGAAGATCGCGCGCAGCTACGGCGTCACTGTCGATGCGGACAACGAAGTGACCATCACTCCCGGCGCCACCCAAGCGATCTTCTGCGCGATTCAGGCGGTTATCCACAGCGGCGACGAAGTGATCGTTTTCGATCCGTGCTACGACAGTTACGAGCCGTCGGTGGAACTGGCCGGTGGCCGTTGTGTGCATGTGCAACTGGGGCTGAATGACTTTTCGATCGACTTCCAGAAACTGGCCGA
Source organism: Pseudomonas sp. SDO5591_S426 (assembly GCF_054070755.1). Taxonomy (NCBI): domain Bacteria; kingdom Pseudomonadati; phylum Pseudomonadota; class Gammaproteobacteria; order Pseudomonadales; family Pseudomonadaceae; genus Pseudomonas; species Pseudomonas sp. SDO5591_S426. The sequence goes on from NZ_JBSVXD010000122.1 coordinate 15,894, forward strand.
GGCCATCACGCCGCGCACGCGGATGATTGTGTTGAACACACCGCACAATCCGAGTGGCGCACTGATCAGCCGTGCCGAGCTGGATCAACTGGCGGATTTGATCCGTGATCGCGATATCTATCTGGTCAGCGACGAAGTCTACGAACACCTGGTGTTCGACGGCGTGCCCCACGTCAGCGTGCTGAACCATGAAGAGCTGTACCAGCGCGCTTTCGTGGTCAGCTCGTTCGGCAAGACCTATCACGTTACGGGCTGGAAAACCGGCTACGTGGTCGCGCCACCGGCACTGACAGCGGAACTGCGCAAGGTTCACCAATACGTGAGCTTCTGCGGTGTGACACCACTGCAATACGCGTTGGCTGACTTCATGGCCGAGCACCCGGAACACGTGGAAGAGCTGCCGGGGTTCTATCAGGCCAAGCGTGATCTGTTCTGTGATCTGCTGGCGCCGTCGCGCTTCAGTTTCACTCGCGTGACCGGCACTTACTTCCAGTTGGTCGATTACTCGCAGATTCGCCCGGACCTCAATGACGTCGAAATGGCCTTGTGGATGACTCGTGAACATGGCGTGGCGAGTATTCCGATTTCGGTGTTCTACCAGACGCCGCCAGAAGGCCAGCGCCTGGTGCGTCTGTGCTTTGCCAAACGCGAGGAGACCCTGCGTGAAGCAGCGGAAAAACTATGCGTGATCTGAGTGCACTGCCGAACCTGACCGTTGCACTGATCCAGACTTCCCTGGCCTGGCATGACCGCCAGGCCAATCTGGAGCATTTCGAGCCTTTGCTGGAGCAGGCTCGTGGCGCCGACCTGATCATCCTGCCGGAAATGTTCACCACCGGTTTCTCGATGGAGTCCGAGACCCTCGCCGAGGCGGAAAACGGCCCCACCAGCAAATGGCTGCGGGCTCAGGCGGCGAAGCTGGATGCGGTGATCACCGGTAGCGTCATCGTTCAGGCGGCTGACGGTAGTCATCGCAATCGCCTGTTGTGGGCGCGGCCGGATGGCGAAGTGTTGCATTACGACAAGCGCCATCTGTTCCGCATGGCCGGCGAGCACAATCACTACACCCCTGGCGAACGTCAGGTGCAGTTCGAGCTCAAGGGCTGGCGCGTGCGGCCGTTGATTTGCTACGACTTGCGCTTCCCGGTGTGGAGCCGTGATGCTCAGGACACCGACCTGCTGCTGTACACCGCGAACTGGCCGGGTGCACGGCGTCAGCACTGGAACCGTTTGTTGCCGGCGCGAGCCATCGAGAACCTGTGTTATGTGGCGGCGGTGAATCGCATCGGTACCGATGGCAAAGGTTTTGCCTATACCGGTGACAGTCAGGTGCTGGATTTCCAGGGTGAGACGTTGCTCAGTGCGGGGGAGGCGGATGGGGTGTTCACGGTGACGCTGGATGCGGCGGAGCTGGCGGCGTACCGCACCAGATTTCCGGCGAATCGGGATGCGGATACTTTTGAGTTCACCTGATGTTTGGGTGAGTCCAAAAAGATCGCAGCCTTCGGCAGCTCCTACATTGGAATGCGAACTCCTGTA
>NZ_JBSVXD010000123.1:0-17399 GCF_054070755.1 Pseudomonas sp. SDO5591_S426
TGTACGCCTGTAGGAGCTGCCGAAGGCTGCGATCTTTTGGGATCAATGCGGTTTGACGAATCGCATCAATCCAGCATCAACACCTTGGCCAGAATGATCTTCGGCCCTTTCATCTTCTTGATGATGATCCGCAGGCCTTCGACTTCCAGCACTTCTTCCTCTTCTGGCACCCGCTTCAGGCTTTCGTAGACCAGCCCGGCGAGGGTTTCGGCTTCAACGTGATCCAGATCGATGCCCAGCAGTCGTTCAACCTTGAACAACGGCGTATCACCGCGCACCAACAGTTTGCCCGGTTGATACGCGAGGATCCCGCGCTCGGCCTTGCGGTGTTCGTCCTGAATGTCGCCGACCAGCACTTCCAGCACGTCTTCCATGGTCAGGTAGCCGATGATGTTGCCGTCGGCCTCTTCGACCACGGCGAAGTGCGAGCCGCCCTTGCGGAACTGTTCCAGCAATTGCGACAGCGGCATGTGCCGGGAGACGCGCTCCAGCGGACGGGTCAGTTCAGCCAGGTTGAACGACTCCGGAATGTGGTCCAGCGCGGCCAGTTCCAGCAACAGGTCCTTGATGTGCAGCAGGCCGACGAACTCCTGGCGCTCGCTGTCGTACACCGGATAACGGCTGAACTTGTGGCGACGGAACATCGCCAGGATCTGCTTGAGCGGAGCGTTGAATTCCAAAGTCACCAGGTCTTCGCGGGAGTTGGCCCAGTCGACCACTTCCAGTTCGCCCATCTCGACCGCCGAGGCCAGCACGCGCATGCCTTGGTCGCTCGGGTCCTGGCCACGGCTGGAGTGCAGGATCAGTTTCAGTTCTTCGCGGCTGTAATGGTGCTCGTGGTGCGGGCCGGGTTCACCTTGCCCTGCAATGCGCAGGATGGTGTTGGCGCTGGCGTTGAGCAGGTAAATCGCCGGGTACATGGCCCAGTAGAACAGGTACAGCGGCACGGCGGTCCACAGCGACAGCAGCTCGGGTTTGCGGATCGCCCAGGATTTCGGGGCCAGTTCGCCGACCACAATGTGCAGGTACGAAATGATGAAGAACGCGGTGAAGAACGACACACCTTTGACGATCTCTGCCGATTCGACGCCCACGGCGCTCAGCAACGGTTCGAGAATGTGCGCGAACGCTGGCTCGCCGACCCAGCCAAGGCCCAGCGAGGCCAGGGTAATGCCCAGTTGGCACGCCGACAGGTAGGCATCGAGCTGACTGTGCACCGTGCGCAGGATGTGCCCGCGCCAGCCGTGCTGCTCAGCGATGGCTTCGACCCGGGTCGAGCGCAATTTGACCATGGCAAATTCCGCCGCAACGAAAAAGCCGTTGAGCAAAACCAGGATCAGAGCAAAAAGAATCATGCCGAAGTCGGCGAAAATTGTAGCGAGGGTCAAACCAGGGGAAGGGTCCATGATGGAGTTTTGCGGTTTCCGTGTATTCGAAAGGAAAGAAAAATGTGCGCCTGAAGTGCAGGCACAAGTCAGCCAATGTAGCGGCTGACTTGGCGATTGCCTAGTGGCGTGTGCTGGCCGGTATCAATCGGCGGTGCTGATGACCCTGGATTTGCTGACCTGCGCGGGGGCGAAATGGCAGGTGAAGGTGCTGCCGTGGCCCGGCACGCTGCTGATTTCCATCCGCGCGCGGTGGCGCAGCAGCACGTGTTTGACGATCGCCAGGCCCAACCCGGTGCCGCCGGTGTTGGAGTTGCGGCTGGAGTCGACGCGGTAGAAGCGTTCGGTCAGGCGCGGCAGGTGTTTGCTGTCGATGCCGATCCCGGAATCCTGCACGCTCAGGTGCGCGCCCTGTTCATCGCCCCACCAGCGAATGCGGATATTGCCTTCGGCCGGGGTGTACTTCACCGCGTTGAACACCAGATTGGAAAACGCACTGCGCAATTCCGCTTCGCTGCCCTTGAGCAGAATGGTCGGATCGGCTTCCAGAGTGATGCGCTGGTTTTTCTGGCCGGAGAGTTGCTGCGCATCGCTCTTGATCGATTGCAGCAATCCGTCGATGGCCACGGGTTGGTTATCCGACGGGTAATCGGTAGCTTCCAGTTTCGCCAGCAACAGCAAGTCGTTGAGCAAGGTCTGCATACGCCCGCCTTGCTGCTGCATTTGTTGCAGGGCGCGGGTCCAGCGTGGGTTCACTTCCTCGACATTGTCGAGCAGGGTTTCCAGGTAGCCGCAGATCACCGTCAGCGGCGTGCGCAGCTCGTGCGACACGTTGGCGATGAAGTCTTTGCGCATCTGTTCCAGTTGATGGATGCGTGTCACGTCGCGCACCAGCATCAGGTGTTCATTGTTGCCATAGCGGGTGATGTACAGCTGAATGCGCACGCGGTCGTTGGTTGGCGAAGGGATTTCCAGCGGCTCGGCGTAGCTGTCCTGCTCGAAGTACTCCTTGAAGCGCGGATGGCGCACCAGGTTGGTCACCGGTTGGCCGCTGTCCTGCGGAGTCTTGAGGCCCAGCAGGGTTTCAGCGGCGCGGTTCCACCATTCCAGGTTGCCGTCGCTGTCGAGCATGATCACCGCGTCTTTCAGCGCGGCAGTAGATTCCTGAACCCGGTCGATCACCGCCTGCAAGCGCCCGCGTACCCGTTGGTCACGACGTTGCAGGTGATAGATGCTGTCGAACACCTCGCCCCACAGGCCGTAACCATCGGGCGGTGCTTCATCGGGTTTGTGCAGGCGCAGCCATTCGTGCAGGCGCAGCAGTTGCTTGAGGGTCCAGGCCAGGTAAATACCCAGGCCTGCGGCGAGACTCCAGCCGTAGTAGCCGGTGATCAGGCCGATCACCAGGCAGGCGGTGACCAGCAGCAGCATGTGGCGAATCAGGGTGCCATGCCAGTTTTGGTTCACTTGACGCGCGTCCTTGTCAGCTTGTCGGGCGGTAAAGGTCCGGGTCAGGCTTTGGTAGAAAAGCGGTAACCGGTGCCGCGCACGGTTTGTACCAGATTTTCATAGGCATCGCCGAGGGCTTTGCGCAGGCGACGGATGTGCACGTCGACGGTGCGTTCCTCGACATAGACGTTGCCGCCCCAGACCTGATCCAGCAACTGGCCACGGGTGTAGGCGCGTTCCTGGTGGGTCATGAAGAATTGCAGCAGACGGTATTCGGTCGGGCCCATTTCCGCGGGTTTGCCATCGATGGTCACGCGGTGACCGATCGGGTCGAGCAACAGACCGCCGACTTCAATCGGCGCTTCGCCATCGGTAGGGCCGGCGCGGCGCAGCACGGCTTTGAGACGCGCCACCAGCTCACGAGGGGAAAACGGTTTGGTGATGTAATCGTCGGCGCCAACTTCCAGGCCCTGGATCTTGTTGTCCTCTTCGCCCTTGGCGGTAAGCATGATGATCGGGATGTCCCCGGTCAGCTCATCGCGCTTGAGGCGGCGGGCCAGCTCGATGCCGGACGTGCCGGGCAGCATCCAGTCGAGCAGGATCAGGTCCGGCTTGCGGTCGACGATGATGGCATGCGCCTGCTGGGAGTTCTCCGCCTCCAGGCAGTCATAGCCGGCCATTTCCAACGCAACGGCGATCATTTCGCGAATGGGCGCTTCGTCGTCGACGATCAGAATGCTCCTGCCAACCATGCCTTAATCCTCTTGTCATTTAACTGTCTTGCGCGCATTAGATAACGGAATTATTGCAGTCGTGTGACAGTATTTTAGTCGACCTGCGATTGTCACGATCCTGGACTAAGCTCTAAGTCCGAACCCTGACAACCACAAACGGAAGGTTTCCATGAATCACATTGCTCAATCCTGGAAGGCTTTGCTGGTCACTGCTGCGCTAACGCTGCCGACACTGGCCTTTGCCGCTGAACCGGTGATGATGAAAGACGGCATGATGGTCGACCATAAAGGAATGACCGTGTACACGTTCGACAAGGACTCGGGCGGCAAGTCGATGTGCAATGACGACTGCGCGAAGAACTGGCCACCGATGATGGCTCCGGCGGGCGCCAAGGCCGAAGGCAAATTTACGCCGATCAAGCGCGATGACGGCACAATGCAGTGGGCCTATGACGGCAAGCCGCTGTATACCTTCGTGAAGGACAAAGCGCCTGGAGACATGACAGGCGACAAGATGAAAGACGTCTGGCACGTCGTCCACGAGTCGCAGAAGTAATCTTTACGGCTGCAAATCTGCCCCGGTTTCCGGGGCAGATTTCGTTTAGCGCAATGCGTAATCCAGCACGATCCCGACGAAAATCGCCAGTCCGGCCCAGTGATTGTGCAAAAACGCCTGGAAGCAGCGCATCCGGTCCTTGCCGCGGGTGTACCAGAACTCCCAGGCAAAGCAGCCTGCCGCCACCGCCAAACCGAGGTGGAACCAGCCGCCGAGCTCGAATTTCGACCCCGCCAGCAGCAGGCAACCCAGCGCCAGGCCTTGCAGGGTCAGGATGATCACCCGATCCGCGTCGCCAAACAGGATTGCCGTGGATTTCACGCCGATTTTCAAATCGTCATCACGGTCGGTCATCGCGTAATACGTGTCGTAACCCACCGTCCACAGCAGGTTGGCGATCCAGAGCAGCCACGCCGCCGCCGGCAGTTCCCCGGTCTCGGCGGTGAACGCCATCGGCATGCCCCAGGAAAACGCCGCGCCCAGCACCACTTGCGGGTAGTAGGTGTAGCGCTTCATGAACGGGTAAGTGAAGGCCAGCGCCAACCCGCCGAACGACAACCAGATCGTCGGGGCATTGGTGCACAGCACCAGCAGAAAACTCACGCCCATCAGCAGCGCAAAAAACACCAGCGCCTCTTTCGAGCTGATCTTGCCGCTGGCCAACGGACGTTGCGCCGTGCGCTTCACGTGGCCATCGACCTTGCGGTCGGCCCAATCGTTGATCACGCAACCGCCAGCGCGGGTCAGAATCACGCCGAGAACGAAAATCACGATGTTGGCCAGCGACGGCGAGCCTTTGCCGGCAATCCACAGTGCCCACAGCGTCGGCCAGAGCAGCAGGTAAATGCCGATCGGCTTGTCCATGCGCGTCAGTTGAATGAAATCCCAGGCCCGAGGGTTCAAGCGGTTGAGGGACTTGAGCAGGCTCTGGTACATCAGCAGTTCTCCGGATGGGCGCGGGCGGCGCTCCACAGGGTCGGCAGGAAAATCTCGGCCACCAGCACGCTCAGGGTGCCGCGATCGAAGCGCGAGCGACGGCCCCACAACTCAGGCGCCTGTACTTCCGTCGGCAGCCAGTCTTGAGGATAGTGACAAACCTCGATGGCGCGGCGCTGGAACGCGTGGTCGCAAAACAGCAATTCGCCCAATGAGCGGCTGCCCAATTCGTCCATGTGCAAACCGTCACCCTGCAATGCACTGCGCGATGCGACGCTGCGGGCAAACACCCACGCCTGGCCATGCCCGCGCAGATACACTTCGCGCACCCAGCCCTCGCTGCCTTCGGCCAGGTCCAGCGCGGCGCATTCATCGGCGCGCAAGGTCTGCCAGCCTTCGAACAACGGAATGACGCTGAAGCCGTCATTCGACAGACGGGTCAGGCGCCGGGTCAGCGATCCTTCGTCGAACAGCCAGTCGAGAGTAGAGGCGTCGGGGAGCGGAGCGAGTTGGCTTCTGGGAACCCAGAACGGGGATTTTGAGTGCGGCACAGTACGTCATTATTGGCAGCAAGGGAGGCGGCGAGCTTAACATGTCAGCTGATAAATTTGAGTGATCCAGCCGCCCGTTGCGCCGAACAGGCTTGCATCTGCGCGGCCCCATCAGTACAAAACGCGCTGAGCCGAGCGGCAGCGCTGCAATCATCGATCGTCCGGCCGGCAAAAAGCCTGAACTGAGGAAGTACCTGAATGAAAAAGTGGCAATGTGTGGTCTGCGGCCTGATCTATAACGAAGCCGACGGCTGGCCGGATGACGGCATTGCGCCGGGCACCCTGTGGCAAGACGTGCCGGAAGACTGGCTGTGCCCGGATTGCGGCGTCGGCAAGATGGATTTCGAAATGATCGAAATCAACTAAGACATTTTGAGGAGTAAGGAATGAACGCACCTGTCGTGATCGTCGGCACCGGCCTGGCTGGCTACAACCTGGCCCGGGAGTTTCGCAAACTCGATAGCGAAACCCCGCTGCTGCTGATTACCGCCGATGACGGGCGCTCCTACTCCAAGCCGATGCTCTCCACCGGTTTCGGCAAAAACAAGGACGCCGACGGCCTGAGCATGGCCGAACCCGGCGCCATGGCCGAGCAGTTGAAGGCGGAAGTGCGTACCCACACGCGCATCAGCGGCATCGATCCTGGCCACAAGCGCCTGTGGATCGGTGAGGAAGCGGTGACTTACCGCGACCTGATCCTGGCCTGGGGCGCCGAAACCGTGCGTGTGCCCATCGAAGGCGACGCGGCGGATTGCGTGTTCCCCATCAATGACCTGGAAGACTACGCGCGCTTTCGCGCGGCGGCGGCCGGCAAGCGTCGGGTGTTGCTGCTCGGCGCCGGCCTGATTGGTTGCGAGTTCGCCAATGACTTGAGCCTCGGCGGCTATGAGGTGCAACTGGTTGCCCCGTGCGAACAGGTCATGCCGACGCTGTTGCACCCGGCCGCTGCCGCGGCGGTCCAGGCCGGGCTGGAAAGCCTTGGTGCGCGCTTCCATCTAGGGCCGGTGCTCACTCGCCTGCAACGCGTCGGCGATGGGCTGGAAGCACATCTGTCCGATGGTCAGGTCATCCCGTGCGACGTGGTGGTCTCGGCCATTGGCTTGCGTCCGCGCATCGACATGGCCGCTGCTGCCGGCTTGCAGGTCAATCGCGGTGTCGTGGTTGATCGGCATCTGCAAACCTCACACGCGAATATCTATGCGCTGGGCGACTGTGCCGAGGTCGATGGGCTGAATCTGTTGTACGTGATGCCCCTCATGAGTTGTGCGAGAGCGCTGGCCCAGACCCTCGCCGGCAATCCGACGGCGGTCAGCTACGGCCCGATGCCCATTACCGTGAAAACCCCGGTGTGCCCGTTGGTGGTGTCCCCGCCGCCACGGGGTTTGGAGGGTGTCTGGACGGTTGAAGGGCAGGGCGCCGACATCAAGGTTTTATGCCGCGATGCCTCAGGCAAACTGCTGGGTTATGCCCTGACAGGCACGGCCGTCATGGAGAAACTGGCCCTGAACAAAGAGCTTCCGGCGCTGCTGGCGTAAATAGCGGTCGTTCTGTCGGAATCACCCCCATTTTGCCCATACATTGGCCGCGTCGACACTGGCGCGGCTGGGCGCTGCGTGCCATCCTCACTCCCGTCTGCCGCAGAGTAGAGCATCTGCGGCGCTTTGGGCGCTGCTCCGCAGAGAGCAGCACGGACATAACAAAAACAAACCGTCAAAGGGGCTTCACTAATATGCGTAAACCAGAACTCGCCGCAGCCATTGCTGAAAAAGCAGACCTCACCAAAGAGCAGGCCAACCGCGTCCTCAACGCCGTTCTCGAAGAGATCACCGGCGCCCTGCACCGCAAAGACAGCGTGACGCTGGTAGGTTTCGGCACCTTCCTGCAACGCCACCGCGGCGCCCGCACCGGCAAAAACCCGCAAACCGGTGAGCCAGTCAAAATCAAGGCCAGCAACACCGTCGCCTTCAAGCCAGGCAAATCGTTGAAAGACAGCGTTAATCCGTAATTGCGGTGATCTCCTTCCCGAATAGGGAGGACCGCAATAAAAAAATGGGCATACCGATTAAATCGGATGCCCATTTTTTATGCCTGAAAATACTGTGCTCCTACAGGGTTTAGCGGAGCTGTTACTTGCGCTTCAGCATCACCGGCAACTGCGCCACCAACTTCACATTGTTCAACGGTGCCCGAATAAACCCGCGCTGGGTCCCGTCCGGCCCGATCACTGCCAGATTGCCGCTGTGATCGACGGTGTAATTCGGTTTGCTGGTATCCGCCGGGATGAACGGAATGCTCACCGCGTTGGCGACTTTTTGCAGTTCTTCCACCGATTTGGGCGTGAGGCCGATGAACTGCGGATCGAAGTAACCCAGATACTGCTTGAGCTGCTTGGGCGTGTCGCGGTTCGGGTCGACGCTGACCAGCACGATCTGCAATTTATCCACCGCTTCGGGCGGCAGCTCGCTCTTGATCTGCCGCAGCTGGGCGAGGGTGGTCGGGCAGATGTCCGGGCAGAAGGTGTAGCCGAAGAACAGCAGCGACCATTTGCCTTTGAGTTCGTTGATCGCCACCGGTTTGCCATCCTGATCGGTCATCGTCACATCCGGCAGGTTGCGGCTTTGCGGCAGCAGGATGATGCCGGCGTCGATCAGTGCCGTCGGGTCGCCCTGGCCTTTGCCGGACAGCACTTTATTGATGGTCAGGCCCAGGACCAGCGCGATCAGGGCGACAAGGATGAAGACGGTTTTCTGGGTTCGAGTCATAGGTTCAACAATAAGTAGTGGTCTACGAGCAGCGCGATAAACAGCAGGAACAGGTAGTAGATAGAGTACTTGAACGTGTTGATCGCCGCGTGCGGCCGAGTGCCACGGTACAGCACCACGGCCCATTGCAGGAACCTCGCGCCCAGGCCGATCGCGCAAATCAGGTAGAGCAGGCCGCTCATGTGAATCACGTAGGGCATCAGGCTGACGGCCAGCAGCGCGCCGGTATAAAGCAGGATGTGCACCTTGGTGTAATGCTCGCCGTGAGTCACCGGTAGCATCGGAATGTCAGCCTTGGCGTATTCCTCTTTACGGTGGATGGCCAGCGCCCAGAAGTGTGGCGGGGTCCAGGCGAAGATGATCAGCACCAGCAGCAACGGTTCGGCGCTGATGTGGCCGGTGGCGGCGGTCCAGCCGAGCAGCGGTGGAGCGGCACCGGCGAGGCCGCCGATGACGATATTCTGTGGCGTCGCGCGTTTGAGAAAACCGGTGTAGACCACCGCATAACCGAGCAAGGAGGCGAGGGTCAGCCACGCCGTCAGCGGATTGGTGAACGCCAGCAACAAAGCCTGGCCGAGCACCGCCAACGCCAATGCAAACGTCAGGGCTGCAGCCGGAGACACCCGCCCTTCAGCCAGCGGTCGTTTGTGGGTACGCGCCATGACCGCATCGATCCGCCGGTCCACCACATGGTTGACCGCCGCCGCACCGCCCGCACACAAGGCGATCCCCAGATTGCCGAACACCAGCACGGTCCACGGCACCCCGGCGCGAGTGGCGAGGAACATCCCGACCAGCGAGGTGATGAGCATCAGCACCACCACTTTCGGTTTGGTCAGTTCCAGATAGTCACGCCAGATCGCCTGGCTGTGACGTTCGCCGATCAGAATCGCCATGGCATCTCTCCTTTTATTGTTATGGGCCCGGCTGAATGTTTACGCGGGCTGAAGCGCCAGCGCGAAGGTTGCTTGACCCGAACCAGACTGGTTCGCGCGTGATAATTGACCAGCACCATCGTCAGCAACAGCGCCGCACCGCCAGCGTTGTGCGCGACGGCTACCGGCAGCGGCAGATGAAACAGCACGTTGCTGATGCCCAAGGTGATTTGTGCCGCGAGGGCGACCAACACCAGGCCCGCCAGTCGCGTCATGCCGACCAACTTCAGTTGCCAGGCGAGGCCGAGCAGCACCAGCGTCACCAGCAATGCGCCGATGCGGTGGGTCAGGTGAATAGCCGTGCGCGCATCGCTGTCGAGTTGCCCGCCGAGGTAGTTCGGGCCGATGTGTTGGGTCAGGTGAAAGCCATTGGCGAAGTCAGCCGGTGGCAACCATTGGCCATGGCAAGTCGGGAAGTCGATGCAGGCCACGGCGGCGTAATTGGAACTGACCCAGCCACCGAGGGCGATTTGCCCGATCACCAGCAGCAGCCCGGCCGTCGCCCAATGCTGCAAACGCCGTGGCACCGTCAGCGCCGGGAGCACGCCGGACAGGCGCAAGGTCAGCAGAAACAACAGGCTCAGCGTGGCAAAGCCGCCGAGCAAATGCCCGGTCACTACTTGCGGCCAGAGCTTGAGTGTCACCGTCCACATGCCGAATGCCGCTTGCGCGAATACCACCGCCAACAGGAACAGCGGCAACTTCACCGGCTGCCCCGGATGCCGGCGATGCGTCCATGCGCGAGCGGCCAGGGCCACAATCAACAGCCCCAGCGTGCCGGCAAAGTAGCGGTGGATCATCTCGTTCCAGCCCTTATGGGCTTCGACCGGTGTATCCGGGAAATGCAATTCGGCATGGGCCAGTTGGGCTTCGCTTTTCGGCACGCTGATAAAACCGTAGCAGCCGGGCCAGTCCGGGCAGCCGAGGCCGGCGTGGGTCAGGCGGGTGTAGGCGCCGAGCAACACCACAATCAGTGCCAGCAAGGTGGCAAACAGCGCGAGGCGAAATCCAGGTTTGGCCATGACGATGCCCTTATCCGATGTTGGACAGTTTCAGCAGGTGACGCAGGTCGTTCAGCAGATCCTTGCCCTTCACCGCAGGGTCGTAGCGCAACACCAGATTGCCGTGCGGGTCGATGATCCACAGTTGTGGCGCAGCTTTGTCACCGGTGGTTTTGCTGAAGGTGTTGAGGTCCAGCGGGTAGCGTTGCAGCTGCGGATATTCGCGGGTCAGCTTGGCCTCGTAATCGGTTGCCAACGGCTGCGCAACGGCGATCGCGTGGCTGGCACGCCCGGCGTCGCGACCCAGGCCGATCTGAACCTGCCGCGCCAGATACACCAGTTGCTGGCAATCGACGGCGCAGTCCTTCGGCGCGGTCACCAGCAACTGCCAGCGGTCTTCCTGTGCCTGCACCCCTAGGTCGGCACGAGTCTGGCCGTTGCCGATCAGTTCGCCGTGATAGCTGCGCCCTTCCGGTACCCAGAACTGCAATTTGTACATGCCGGTGGCGAGGACCATCGGCCCGATTACCCCGAGCAGAATCAGCAGCAACTGCAAACGTCCTTTGCGTCGGTTCACCGACGGTTTTGCCTCAGACATGCTGGGTGGATTCATGGCCGCTCCCATGGTGTTTCTCCTTTGCGTTGTGCCAGCCGAGGTAGAGGTAGAGACCGAACAGAGCGATCGACATGGCGAACCACTGCACGGCATAAGCGATGTGTTTTTCCGGGCCCATGGCAACGACCGGCCAATCGGCCTGGTAAGTCGCCGGCCCGGTTTCTGCGCGTAATTCGTAGGCGAAGCCATCACGCTCGAGACCCGCCCAGAGTTTGGGCGGGACGACTGCCGTGACCAGTTGCGGCCAGGTCGTGGTGTCGGGATCGGCGTGGAGCTGGAAGGTTGCGCCGGGGGAGACGTAAACCCAGGCGTCGAGGCTCAAGGCCTGAGTCGGGGTGGTGAATTGCGGCGGTGTACGCCGGTCCGGCCACGGCAGCCAGCCACGATTGACCAGCAACCAGAGTCCGGTCGCCTGATCCTGGAACGGTTGCAGCAACTCGACGCCAACCTTGCCGTTACGCTGGCGGTTATCCAGCAACAGGCTGTGGGCGGCATCGAACTGACCGTGCAGGCGAACGCGGCGGAAGGCTGGATCGGCGCTGTGTTGCAGCTCGGTGCTGGCCATCGGTTCGGCGGCCCGGCGTTCGGTGTAGGTTTGCAGCAGCGCGCTTTTTTCCGCGCCCCGGCTCAATTGCCAGAACCCGAGCGACACCAGCAGCGGCAGCAACAGGGCCACCACCAGCGTCGGCACGATGCCCGGCCGGAAACGCTTCATGGCATCGCCAGAAAGTCGGTCAACGCGATAGCTATACTCAAGTGCATCGCTAGTCCCCCGGAGTCTCACCATGCTCAAAGCAGCCATCGTCCTGATGCTGATTGCCACGGTTGTCAGCCTGTTCAGCGGCCTGTTTTTTCTGGTCAAGGACGACAGCAGCTCGAACCGCCTCGTCATTGCCTTGAGTGTTCGTGTAGCGCTGGCCGCCATTACCGTCGGCTTGATCGCCTGGGGTTTTTTCAGCGGCCAGTTGGTTTCCCACGCCCCTTGGTAGAGGTCAGAGCACGTAGACGAATACGAACAGCCCGATCCACACGACGTCCACGAAGTGCCAGTACCAACTCGCTGCCTCGAAGCCGAACTGATGCTCGTTGTCGAAGTGCCCGCGCATGATCCGCATCAGCATCACGAACAGGATGATGGTGCCGATGGTCACGTGCGCGCCGTGGAACCCGGTGAGCATGAAGAATGTGGCGCCGTAGATGCCCGAGCCCAGCGTCAGGCCCAGTTCGTGGTAAGCGTGGATGTATTCTTCGGCCTGAAAGCCAAGGAACGCGCATCCGAGCAACACGGTGATCGCCAGCCACAATTTCAGCGCACCGCGATGGCCTTTTTTCAGGGCGTGGTGGGCGATGGTCACGGTGACGCTGGAACTGACCAGCAACACGGTGTTGAGCAGCGGCAGGCCCCAAGGGCTGATGACATCTTTGGGTGGCGGAAAGAGTTTGGAATCCGGGTTGTTCAGCAGCGGCCAGGTGAACTCGAAGTTCGGCCACAGCATGTGGGCGATGCCTTTGGCGCCTTCACCACCGAGCGCCGGCCCGGAAACGTGGCGCACATAAAACAGCGCACCGAAGAAGGCGATGAAGAACATCACCTCCGAGAAGATGAACCAGCTCATGCCCCAGCGAAACGAACGGTCCATCTGCGCGCTGTACAAGCCGCCGCGACTTTCCTTGATCACCGTGCCGAACCAGCCGAACAGCATGTAGGCCAGCAGCAGACCACCGACGAAAAAGATCAGCGGGCCGTGGGATTCCGGCCGCGCGGCTTTCAGATCGTTGAACCAGGTGGCCAGGCCGAATACGGTGACAAACATCCCGACCGTGGCGATGATCGGCCATTTGCTCTGGGCCGGAACGTAATAATGTTCATGAGTTGCCATTTATTGTTCTCCTTATCGGGCACGCTCAACCGCCAGTGTTTACTGCGACCGGTGGATGTCGGGCGGTGATATCGAACAGCGTGTAGGACAGCGTCAGGTGCTTCACATCCTTGGGCATGTCACGGTCAACGATGAAACGTACCGGCATCTCGATCCGTTGACCGGGCTGCAGCACTTGCTGGGTAAAGCAGAAACATTCGGTCTTGTGGAAATACGCCGCCGCCGCGCTGGGCGCGATGCTCGGCACTGCCTGGGCGCTCATCGGCTTATCGGTGGGGTTGTGCGCAATGAAGATCATCTCGTTCACAGCCCCGGGATTGGCCGTCAGCTCATCGTGCTTGGGATAGAAATCCCACGACATGTCAGCGGAATTGGTCGACAGAAACTGCACGCGCACCTGCCGCGAGGTATCGACCGTTTGCTCGCCCTCGTACTGCCCGGCGGTCTTGCCGTTGATGCCGAATGCCTTGCACATCACGTCGTAGATCGGCACCAGCGCAAACCCGAACACAAACATCGCCACCACCACCAGCAACAGACGAGTGACCAGCTTCTTCATCGAAATCGAATCAGCCATGACCTATGCCCTCTACCGAGAACCCTGTGGGAGCTGGCTGCCAGCGATGGCTGCATGCCTGACACACCGCGGTGATCCCATCGCTGGCAAGCCAGCTCCCACAGGAATTTCCACAAGGCAGAAATTGTTCATTTCACTTCCGGCGGCGTCGTAAAGGTGTGATACGGCGCCGGTGACGGAATGCTCCACTCCAGGCCTTCCGCCCCGTCCCACGGTTTGGCCGGTGCAGGCGGGCCGCCGCGAATGGTCTTGATCACGATGAACAGGAAGAACAGCTGCGTGGTGCCGAACATGAACGCACCGATCGACGACACCATGTTGAAGTCGGCGAATTGCAGGTTGTAGTCCGGAATCCGCCGCGGCATGCCCGCCAGGCCCACGAAGTGCATCGGGAAGAAGGCCATGTTCATACCGATGAACGACAGCCAGAAATGCAGCTTGCCCAGGGTTTCGTCGTACATGTGCCCGGTCCACTTCGGCATCCAGTAGTAGGCGGAAGCGAAGATCCCGAAGATCGCACCCGGCACCAATACATAGTGGAAGTGCGCGACCACGAAGTAGGTGTCCTGGTACTGGAAGTCCGCCGGCGCGATGGCCAGCATCAGCCCGGAGAAACCGCCGATGGAGAACAGGATCACGAACGCCACCGCGAACAGCATCGGCGTCTCGAAGGTCAACGAGCCCTGCCACATGGTGCTGGCCCAGTTGAACACTTTCACCCCGGTCGGCACCGCGATCAGCAGCGTGGCGTACATGAAGAACAACTCGCCCACCAGCGGAATGCCGACCACGAACATGTGGTGCGCCCAGACGATGAACGACAGGAACGCAATACTCGCCGTGGCGTAGACCATCGAGGTATAGCCGAACAGCGGCTTGCGCGAGAAGGTCGGGATGATCGAGCTGACGGCGCCGAAGGCCGGCAGGATCATGATGTACACCTCGGGGTGACCGAAGAACCAGAACACGTGCTGGAACAGCACCGGGTCACCACCACCGGCGGCACTGAAGAAACTGGTGCCGAAGTGGATGTCCATCAGCATCATCGTCACGCAACCGGCCAGTACCGGCATCACCGCGATCAGCAGGAACGCGGTGATCAGCCAGGTCCAGACGAACAGCGGCATTTTCATCAGCGTCATGCCGGGGGCGCGCAGGTTGAGGATGGTGGCGATCACGTTGATCGCTCCCATGATCGAACTGATCCCCATCAAGTGGATGGCGAAGATGAAGAACGTCACGCTTTCCGGCGCGTATGTCGTCGATAGCGGTGCGTAGAACGTCCAGCCGAAGTTCGGCCCGCCACCGGGGGTGAACAGGGTCGACACCAGCAGGATGAACGCCGCCGGCAACAGCCAGAAGCTGAAGTTGTTCATCCGTGGCAACGCCATGTCCGGCGCACCGACCATCAGCGGAATCATCCAGTTGGCGAGGCCGACGAAGGCCGGCATCACCGCACCGAAAACCATCACCAGACCGTGCATGGTGGTCATCTGGTTGAAAAATTCCGGCTGGACGATTTGCAGGCCCGGCTGGAACAGCTCGGCGCGAATCACCATCGCGAACGAGCCGCCGAGCAGGAACATGGAAAACGCGAACCACAGGTACAGCGTGCCGATGTCCTTGTGGTTGGTGGTCAACACCCAACGCATCAGGCCTTTGGCAGGGCCGTGGGCGTGGTCGGCATGACCGTGGTCATCGATTACGGCGCTCATGGCCTGTCTCCTGTAACCGGATGGGCTGGGCTGGCCGGGGCATATTGCCCCGACCGGTTCCTGAGGTGAGCAATGGACCGGGTCATTTGCTTTCCGCCTGTTTCAGCTCCAGCACTTCTTTTGGCGTGACCATGTCGCCCTTGTTGTTGCCCCAGGCGTTACGTTCATAGGTCACGACCGCTGCGATATCGACTTCCGACAACTGCTTGCCGAACGCCGCCATGGCGGTGCCGGGCTTGCCATGGAAGACAATGCTCAGGTGCGCGTCTTTTGGTCCGGTGGCGATTTTCGAGCCCTTGAGCGCCGGGAACATCGGCGGCAGACCCTGGCCTTCAGCCTGGTGACAGGCCACGCAAGTGGTGTGATAAACCTTGTCGCCGCGCTCCTTGAGCTCGTCGAGGGTCCATTCCTTGCTGGTCAGCTCTTTGAGTTGCGCGGCTTCAGCCTTGCGCTCGCCCAGCCATTTTTCGTAGTCGGCCTTTTCCTTGACCTCGACCACGATCGGCATGAACCCGTGGTCCTTGCCGCACAGCTCGGCGCACTGGCCACGGTAGATGCCGGGCTTTTCGATGCGGGTCCAGGCTTCGTTGACGAACCCCGGGATCGCATCGCGCTTGACCGCGAAGGCCGGCACCCACCAGGAGTGGATCACGTCAGCGGAGGTCACGAGGAAACGCACCTTGGCGCCAATCGGCAGCACCAGCGGCTTGTCGACTTCGAGCAAGTAGTGCTCGCCCTTGGCTTCCTTGTTGTGGATCTGGTCGGCGGGGGTGGCCAGGTTGCTGAAGAACTCAACGTCCTGGCCCAGGTATTTGTAGTGCCATTTCCATTGATAGCCGGTGACCTGGATATCGATATCCGGCTCACTGGCGTCGTACATCTTGATCAGGGTCGCCGTCGCGGGAACCGCCATGGCCACCAGAATGATGAAGGGCACGATGGTCCAGAGAATTTCGACGGTGGTGCTTTCATGGAATTTGGCGGCCACCTGCCCGGTCGAGCGGCGATGCAGGATCATCGACCAGAACATGGCGCCAAAAACGATGATGCCGATCACTACACAGATCCAGAAAATGGTCATGTGCAGGTCAAAAACAGCGTGACTGATTTCAGTCGCTCCAGGCGCCATATTCACAGTCCAGGCCGCTTGCGCCTGACTGAAAATCGACCACAACAGGAGGCCCATCCAGACATGTGGATGTCGCATCATTGCGGGTTCCCCTTATCGTTCTTGTTATCCCGCCGGCTTTCACCTGCGGCAAGGGAGCGGCTGCATCAGACTACGAACTTGAGCACCGGGCCTTGCTGCATATGCAGTCGGGCGTCATCAGCTAACTCCATTCATGAGCGAGTATAGACAGCGACTCCCACCTCGCAATGTGAAGGCGTAAATCATCTGAAACAGCATTAACTTGCGTTGCAGGGCACGAATGGAGAAGGATGCAGACGAGTGGTGGCAAACCGATATAACGGGGGCGTCTCAAGGATGAAACATTTATGACAAATGCGTCTTAGCATTTATCGTAAGCCAGCTAAGTTATGTCTTCCCTATTTCATTGCCTTTGTTTCCTGGAGTTTTCATGAACACCGCCGCATTGCGCGAGCAGATCCAAAAAGCCCAACAACACGAAGCCGAAACCGGACTGCTGACTCGTCAGCTGGAAAGCAAACTGCCTCATTTACACCCGGCGATCCAATTGCCGGAGAACGACGCCAATGGCGTGCTGACGCGTTTTGTCGCCGCTTATATTGATGAAGTTCCTGATCTGCTGGATGCAGCCAATGAAGTCGCCAGGGAAGCGGGTATCGAGTCACAGATCAAACCGGTGCTGAAAATCGCCGAACAGTACTTCCTCCAGCCGCCCGCCATCATGGCCGGGCACGTCGGGCTCGACAGCCTGCTGGACGAAGCCTATCTGGCGCACCGTTTTGTCGAAGAGGTCAACGACCTGTACATCAAGCATTTCGGCCAGCCACTGATCCCCTTGGACATGACTGTCGCCAACCTGATCGCCCACCAGTTGATCGGTGAGGAATTTGCCAACCAACTCGATGAGGTCGTGCATCACGCCTTCGATGAAATGTTGAGCGAGGAGAGTTTCGCGCTGGAGTCGGTGGAAGCCTACCGCGAGAAACTCAGCAGCCCGGACACCGGCGCCGCGTGGAAACGCTGGCCGTGCATGTCGCGCCGTTTGGGCGTGGGTCTGGAGCTGGAACAGCCGGTGGTGTGACGCCACAACATCTGCTTTCTGTAGGAGCAAGGCTTGCCCGCGATGGCGGTATGTCTTCAACATTATGTCGA
>NZ_JBSVXD010000124.1:0-17309 GCF_054070755.1 Pseudomonas sp. SDO5591_S426
ACGACGTCCACGACCGGCTGATCACCGAACATCAGGGTTGGGGCACCTTGCGTTACGGCTACGACGTCAGCGGCCAGCTCAAGCATTTGCGTCTGCCGGACAACAGTCGTCTTGAGTATCACCGCGCCGAGGGCGGAGCGCTGACGGCCATCGACCTCAACGGCACGCGACTCACCGGCCATCATTTCGAGTTCGGTCGTGAAAAAAGCCGTCAACAGGGTCTGTTGCATAGCGACTATGCCTACGACGAGCAGGGCCGTTTGCAGGCCCATGCCGTCCGGCAAAAGCAACGTCCGCTGTACCGCCGCGATTATGCCTACAGCGCCAACGGCAACCTCGCACAGATCAGCGACACGCGCCACGGCCCACGGCGCTACCAGTACGACCCGCTCGACCGCCTGACCGGCGTGCGCCACGCCCGTGAGCAGGCCCCGGAAAATTTCACTCACGACCCGGCCGGCAACCTGCTGATCCACGACCGCCCAGGTCCCTGGCAACTCAAGGGCAACCGCCTGCGCCGTCACGCCGACCGGCATTACGACTACGACGCCTACGGCAACCTGATCCGCGAACGGCGTGGCGAAAACATCACCGCCTACCGCTACGACAGCCAGCACCGCCTGACCGGCCTCACCTTGCCCGACGGCCGCACAGCGTCCTACCGCTACGACGCCTTCGGTCGCCGCATCAACAAAACCGTCGACGGTCAGACCACGCAGTTTTTCTGGCAGGGCGACCAACTCGTCGCCGAAAGCAGTCCCAGCCACTACCGCAGCTACCTCTACGAACCGGGCAGCTTCCGCCCGCTGGCCATGCTCGACGGCAAAGGCCCGAAAAAAGCCTGTCCGTTTTATTACCAACTGGATCACCTCGGCACGCCGCAGGAACTCACCGACTACGGCGGCGAGATCGTCTGGTCGGCGAAATACACCGCCTACGGCAAAGTCAGCCAAATCACCCACGGCGGCGGCGAACAGCTTGAACAGCCATTGCGCTTCCAGGGTCAGTACTTCGACGCCGAAAGCGGCTTGCACTACAACCGCCACCGCTATTACCACCCGGATACCGGACGTTATCTGACGCCTGATCCGGTGAAGCTGGCCGGAGGACTCAACCAGTATCAGTACACGCACAATCCGACGGGGTGGGTGGATCCGTTGGGGTTGAGCGGGAATTGTCCGGGGGCGAATAAGCCAGGTTGCTCGGCGCCGGATGGTGTTTCTGGCGCTAAGGTTGATGAGGGAGAGCCTGCACTGCCGAAAATGTCGGCAGAGCAACGACGGGCGAGGATTGATGAGCTAGCGGAGGAGAATGCTTATCGGCGTTTAGACGAGATTGAGCGCGCTACTCCGGGAGGGCATTTCTTGGAAAAACATGGAGCACAGACTACTTTGCAATCCCAACTTGAGCGGGTGACATCAGCAAAAAATCCAACTACGGGAGTAGTTGAGACGTATGGCAATGGAAGGAGGAGAGGCGAGCCCAAGATACCCACGGCAGCGACTCATTTTTTAAGTCATAGGGATCAGCTTAATGCAATATATAGATCGCAATTGATCTTGCGACATACCGATTTGGAGACGTCGCGCCTAGCTTTCGATATGGGGAAGAAAATTGGTGAGGGGTATAAGCGAGGAAGCTTGGAGTATGGTCAGCAAACCAAGGCTATAGTTATATTGGATAACTCCGGTCGACCTAAAACTGCATATGCGGACTTTGATTGATGAAAGATTTATACAATATTGCAAGTATACGCGGACTGCTATTTGTGTTTGATATCGAAAATGCAGACGATGAAGAGAGAGAAGCGCTAATTGCTTCTAAGAATGTGAACGATGAGAAAGAACTCGCCGATTTGTTCGATCTCGTACTGAGGCCAGAGTTTTTTGCCTATGAGCAGAAGGGTAGAGAAACGTTAATTAATACCGTTGCGTACTTTTTGAATAAGAATGACAATTTTGATCGGGTGTTTGAGCGAATGACTACTTACTTTGATGATGAGGTTGTGGAGCGGGCGGAATTTATGAAAATATTGCTGATGTGTTTACAGCGTTATCAAAAAGAAAGCGAGTAATTCTTTTTAGTGGGAGACTTTTTGTTTAGCGTCGTAGCGGTTTTTTGTGAGTGGGGAGACAAACCGGGTCATGCAGATGAAATACTTAAAAAGTGTAGTGTTTACATTGAATGTCGTTCTTGGTAATTGAAAAAGGAAGATTGTGGTGCGATCTACGGATAAACATGGGGCGGAAAGTTCGGAGTCTACTGTTCAGCAGCAAACCACTAATCGTGAATTTCATTGTGAAAGTAAGAAGTGGAGAGCCGTTATAAGCTCTCAGTTTTTAAGCTATAGAGCACAGTTGAACGCACATAACGAAGCGTTGACGAGGGAAGTCAGAAATATGTCGCGTTTTACCGGAGAAGATAGCAAAGGAAATTTGGTCGTACGAATGGAGGCTGAAAATGTGGGTCGGGGGTATGAACCTAATCCTTTAGATCCTGCGAACCCGCGTTACATTCCTAATATGAATGCCTTTGAGATGAAATTCGATTTTGAGACTTTACAGCCTATAGCGCTTTATCCTATAGAGAAAATTTAATGCTGATGCATCCTTATCTTGATGTCCCATATAACCCAAGTTTAGAGCATTTTCTCGGTGGGTTCGATATATATGATCGCGAGGAGAGTCTAGGTGTTCAATTGTCGGCGTACGATCCTGGATGTCCTTCAGATAGAGAATTTTTAATATCTCAATTTGTTGTCAAGCGCTTCGCAAGGTTGAGCTATAGGCACAAGTTTGTTTTGTTTTTTGTGTTGGGGGAGGCTCTTGATTGTGAGTCGAGTGTTTTTTCTGAGGTTTTGGAACATGATCCGATTTCTCATTCTTTGCTTCCTCTTGGGTGGAATGAAATGAAAGACCCAAGGGCGTTTTTTGAAGATATGTACGCTAAGTTATCCGAGGCGTGGGTTGATGACCTATATAAAGCGAGTCAGGAAGACTTTTTAACTTGGTAGGGAACTCATGCTTCAGTGAGAGGTAAGCTTAACACGTGGCAATGGTCGACTTACTTGAATGGGCTAGGTGAGAATCAATTCGAGATTTGGATTGTTTGGTCCGCCATCATCGCGAGCACTCACCGCTGCCCCATCAACCAAGCCCCTTCAGGCTCCGGCACCGCCAAACTATCAATCACATGCACGCTATACCCCGGTACATTCTTCGCGTGGTGTTTAGCCTGTGAGGCCATCTCCGCTAACTGGCTGGCATCAATTTCCTCGCAGGCTTCCGGGTGCAGGTGCACCACGCCGATGGACAGCGACAGCAGCGGGAATTCCTGGCGCACGCCTTGGCGGTTGGGGGCGATGAAGCAGCCGGCTTCCAGGTGTTCGGCGCGGTAGAAGCGGCGGCACTGGCTCTGGAAGTCGTCCAGTAACTGGTTCAAACGTTTGCCCCAGTCTTCCGGGCCGAGCACCAGCAGGAAGTCGTCGCCGCCGATGTGGCCGACGAAGTCGCGGGACGGGTCGACGCGGTCGTTCAGGCATTGCGCCAGGCACAGCAGGACTTCGTCGCCACGGCCGTAGCCGTAGATGTCGTTGAAGGGTTTGAAGCTGTCGATGTCGACGTAACAGATCACCGATTCGCGTTTCTGTTGCAGCAGTCGCGTGAGGCATTGCTGGATCGGCACGTTGCCCGGCAGCAGAGTCAGCGGGTTGGCGTAGCGGGCCTGCTGGATCTTTAGTTCGGTAATCAGCTTGAGTACGTCGATTACCCGGCCCAGGCCCAGGTAGCTGCCGTTGAGGGTGATGATGAAGTCTTCTTCGATGCGTTGCCGGGCGCGGCTGGTGATCAGGCGGCTGACCTGTTGCAGCGACTGGCTCATTTCGACGGCTAGGAAGTCATCGCTCATCAAGCGGCTGATGGGTTTACGGGCGAACAGGTCAGTAGCAAACGGCTTGAGCAAGGCATCCGAGAGCGAATGGCGGTGGACGATACCGCAAGGCTGGTCTTGTTCATCCAGCACTGCCAGCGAGTTCAGGTTGGCCTGGCGGCGGAAGGCCTCCAGAACGGTGGCGGTCGGCGTGTTGCGACCCACCGCAGGCTGGTCGTTGAGCAGGGCGCTGAGGTCGCTGCCTTCATCGTTCAGCGCCACGGCAGTGTTGTCCTGTCGCGGCATCAGGGTCCGGGCATCCCGTGGCGGATGTTCCTGCGGACGGCAGAGCAGATAGCCCTGAACCAGATCGATACCCATCTCGGTCAACACCGCCAGTTCTTCCGGCAACTCGATGCCCTCGGCGATTACCTGCGCCCGCGAAGCCTTGGCAATTTGCAGGATCGAGCCGACGAATTCGCGCTTGAGGGCATCCTGATGGATGCCGTCGATGAAATGGCGGTCGATCTTCACGTAGTCGGGACGTAACTCGGACCACAAGCGCAGGCTCGAATAGCCCGCACCCAGGTCATCCAGGGCGATGGAAAAGCCCATCGCCCGATAGTGATGCAGTGCGGTTTGCAGCAACTGGAAGTCGTCGATCGGCGTCTGTTCGGTGAGTTCGATCACCACCTGGCTCGGCGGGATGCCGAAATCCTGCAGCAGTTGCAGGGTACGACCCGGTTGGTGGGCGGCTTCGAGCAGGGATTCCGGAGAAACGTTGAGGAACAGCTTGCCGGGCAACTGCTGTTCGTTGAAACGCCGGCAAGCGCTCTGCCGACAGGCGATCTCCAGCTCGCTCAAACGACCGGCCTGGCGGGCGACTGCGAACAATGCGATGGGCGAGTGCAAAGGGCTGTTGGAGGGGCCGCGGCTGAGGGCTTCGTAGCCGAGAATTCTTCGCTCAGAGAGGCTGATGATCGGCTGGAACAGACTGTGCAAACCGCCTTGAGTCAGAATCGAGCTCAACGCACTCAGCTGTTCGGTTGTGGTCATGGCATTCTCTGGCGATAAAAAAAGGACTGGGAGCCTTGGCTCCCAGTCCTCTATTGCACGACAGAATGATGACTGTTTGATGACGCCCAGCTGGGCGTCAGCATTAAATTGCCATCATTTTAGTGCTTGGCCACTGCGGTATTGAGTTTGAGGTAGTCCAGCAGAATGCGCCCGGTTTCGCTCAGGTAGGCATCGTCTTCCGGCTTGGTCTTGTCTTGCTCAGCCGCGATAGCGTCTTCGTCTTCTTTCTTCAGTTCTTTGAGCGGTTCTTCGCCCTTGGCCTTGCGACGGATGTTCTCCATGGCCAGTTGCTTGGCTTCGATATCGGTGTGTTGCGCGCGACGCTCGGCTTCGTTGAGGCTGACGGTTTTCTCGTTCATCAACTTCTGCGCCAGGGCCAGTTTGTCGCGAATGAACACGAACTCCGCATCTTTGGCTGTACGCACGTCATGCTCGGACTTGAGCTGGGTGATGTACGGCTTGAACGGGTCGACCGCAGGCTTGATCGCCGCGCGGATGGTGTCCCACGGCATGGCTTCCGGCAGGGCGCTTTCACCGATTTCCTTGGTGTCGATGATCGACGGGTAATCGATGTCCGGCAGCACGCCCTGATGCTGGGTGCTCTGACCGGAAACCCGGTAGAACTTGGCCAGGGTCAGTTTCAGTTCGCCATGGTTCAGCGGCTGAATGGTCTGCACGGTGCCTTTACCGAAGGTCTGGCCACCGATGATCAGCGCGCGGTGGTAGTCCTGCATGGCGCCGGCAAAAATCTCCGAAGCCGAGGCGGACAAGCGGTTGACCAGCAACGCCATCGGACCTTTGTAGAAGGCGCCCGGGTTTTCGTCTTCGAGAACATCGACGCGGCCATCGGCGTTACGCACGAGTACGGTCGGGCCTTTGTCTATGAACAGGCTGGTCAGCTCGGTGGCTTCCTGCAAGGAGCCGCCGCCATTGTTGCGCAGGTCAATGACCACGCCGTCGACTTTTTCTTTCTGCAACTCGGTCAGCAGCTTCTTGACGTCGCGAGTGGTGCTCTTATAGTCCGGATCACCGGCACGGAATGCCTTGAAGTCCAGATAGAACGCCGGGATCTCGATGACGCCGAGCTTGTAGTCCTTGCCGTCCTGTTTCAGGTTCAGCACCGACTTCTTCACTGCCTGATCTTCAAGCTTCACCGCTTCGCGGGTGATCGGCACGATCTTGGTGGTCTGGTCGTTCGGCGCGTTGCTGGCCGGAATCACTTCCAGGCGCACCACGGTGCCTTTCGGGCCGCGGATCAGCTTGACGACTTCGTCCAGGCGCCAGCCCACAACGTCGACCATCTCTTTGTTGCCTTGGGCAACGCCGATGATCTTGTCGGCCGGAGCAACTTGTTTGGTCTTGTCCGCTGGACCTGCCGGTACCAGGCGCACGACTTTCACTTGATCGTTATCGCTCTGCAACACGGCGCCGATGCCCTCAAGGGACAGGCTCATGTTGATGTCGAAGTTTTCCGCGTTATCCGGCGACAGATAGTTGGTGTGCGGGTCGTAGGACATGGCGAAGGTATTGATGTACGCCTGGAAGATGTCTTCCGCGCGGGTCTGGTCCAGACGCGCCAACTGGTTCTTGTAGCGCTTGGTCAGGGTTTCCTGGATTTGCTTGGAATCCTTGCCGGCGATCTTCTGACGCAAAACCTCATCCTTGACGCGTTTGCGCCACAGGTCGTCGAGTTCTGCGGTGGACTTGAGCCAAGGGGCGTCCTTGCGATCGATCAGCAAGGTTTCCTTGGTGGTGAAGTCCATTTTGTCGACACCCTTGTTCAGTTCGGCAAGGGCGAAGTCCAGACGCGCTTTGACGCGGTCCAGGTAGCGCTTGTAGATGGTGAACCCGGCGTTGAGGTCGCCGCTCTTGAGGAAGTCGTCGAACTGGGTCTTCCACTTGTCGAATTCGGCAATGTCGCTGGCCATGAAATAGCTGCGCGACGGGTCGAGCAATTTCAGGTAGCTGTCGTAGATGATCACCGAGCGCGCGTCATCGAGCGGCGGTTTGCTGTAGTGGTGGCGCTTGAGCAGTTCCACGACGTTCAGACTGGCAATGACTTCGTCACGATCAGGTTGAAGCTTGTCCCAGCTATTGGCTGCGAAAGTATTGCCGGACATCGGCAACAGGCCGATGCCGATGAAAAGAGCGAGGGCGGTGCTGGGGAACAAACGCTTCATGTTGATTCGACGCGGGGACAATTGATAACGCATATTAGGCCGTCTTTGAAGTCGCCGGTTCCACATGGGCCGGTCGCATAATGCAAAAAGCCCGGCGCTACAGCTTCGGGCTCAGTCCAGACTCACTATGGAGGCACTGTGAAAGCATTGCAAGGCGTTGACGGTCAAGTGGAGTGGGTTGAAGCGCCGAGTCCTACGTGTGATGTAGGACAAGTTCGCATTCGTGTGGCGGCAGCGGGTCTCAATCGCGCCGATTTGTTGCAGAAGGCTGGCCTGTATCCGCCACCGCCGGGGGCCAGTCAGGTGCTCGGTCTAGAGTGTTCGGGAGTGATCAGCGAGGTCGGTCCGGGCTCGTCGTGGAAGGTCGGTGATCGCGTCTGCGCCTTGCTGGCCGGGGGCGGCATGGCTGAAGAGGTGGTTGTCGACGGACGGCACGTGCTACCGGTTCCCGACGAAATGTCGCTGGCCGAAGCAGCCGCGTTGCCGGAAGTCTATGCAACGGTCTGGTTGAATTTGTTTCAACTCGCTGCGCTCAAACCGGGTCAGAAAGTTCTTCTGCACGCCGGAGCAAGTGGAATCGGTTCAGCCGCCATTCAGCTGTGCAAGGCGTTCGGCAATCCGTGCTGGGTCAGCGTCGGCTCGGCCGAACGGCTGGCGTACTGCGAAGCGCTCGGTGCCCAGGGTGGCGTGGTGCGCACCGGTGATCTGGAGAGCCTGAACGACCTGGGGCCGTTCGATGTCATTCTCGACCCGGTGGGCGGCAATTACGCGGCGCTGAACCTCAAGCTTATGGCGCTGGACGGTCGTTGGGTGCTGATCGGATTGATGGGCGGCCGCGAGGCCAAGCTGGATCTGGCGCAGGTGTTGGCCAAGCGAGTGCAGCTTTTGGGGTCGACGTTGCGTAGCCGCGATGATCAGTTCAAGGCGGATCTGTTCAGTGATTTGAGCCAGCACGTTTGGCCGTTGTTTACTGAAGGGCGATTGAGCCCGCAGTTGGCCAAGGCCTTCCCGATCAAGGACGCCGAAGCGGCGTTTGCGGAATTGGCGAGTAATACGGTGGCGGGGAAATTGGTGTTGGTGATTGACGCCAGCCTGACCTGATATCGGGTTGGCTTTGAAAAGATCGCAGCCTTCGGCAGCTCCTACATGGAACGCGATCCCCTGTAGGAGCTGCCGCAGGCTGCGATCTTTTTTTTATTTCCAGAGATGGATCGGCCAACCAGCCTTCTCGGCCTGCTCACGCAACACCGGGTCCGGGTTGACCACATGCGGGAAATCCACCTTCAGCAACAAAGGCAGGTCATTGCGTGAGTCGGAGTAAAAACTCGCGCCTTCCAGGTTTTCCTCTTCCGCATCCAGCCACTCCAGCAACCGGGTGATCTTGCCTTCGCGGTAGGTCAGGGTGCCGACAGTCTTGCCGCTATAAGTACCGTGGGCCACTTCCAGTTCAATGCCGAGAATCTCGTCTATGCCCAGGCGATCTGCAATCGGCGCTACCAGGTGTGTGCCTGAAGCGGAGATCACCAGAATACGGTCACCGGCCTTGCGATGGGCGGCGATGGTTTTGGTGGCATCGCTGAAGATGATCGGTTCGATGAAGTCTTCTACCCACGGGCCGACCAAATGGTCGACTTCTTCGGGTGTACGCCCGATCAACGGCTCCAGGCTGAAGGCCATGTAGTCTTCCATCGCCAGATGGCCTCGGCCATAGGCGTCCATCAGTTCCTTGTCGCGACGCAGGAAAGATTCGCCGTCGACCCAGCCGAGGCGGACCATTTGTTCGCTCCACAGCGAGGCGCAGTCGCCGTGGATCAGGGTTTCGTCCAGATCAAAAATTGCCAGGGCCATCAGTGCAGTTCTCTCTTCAACGTCAGCAAGGTCATCAGGCTACCTCACACAGGGCCGTTGGATCGATGGAAAGTGCGAGGCGCTGACCATCGGGATGCAGGTCGGAAGCCGAACGGTTGAGCACATCAACCACCAGTTCCACGCCACGAGCTTCGATGCGGTAGCGAATCACGTTGCCCAGCAGGCTATGGCTGCGCACCTGTGCGTCGAGTTCGCCGTTCAGGCTCAGTTCGATGGCTTCCGGGCGAATGGCGATGCGGTGGTTGATCGGCCGCTGCAGCAGCTTCGTCGCGCTGTCGGCGTCCAGCAGGTTGTAGTTGCCGATGAAGCCTGCGGCGAATGCGTCCACGGGCGCGGTGTAGAGGGTTTCGGCGTCGCCGCTCTGCACGATTTTTCCCTGATTCATCAGGAAAATGCGGTCAGACATGGTCAGGGCTTCTTCCTGATCGTGTGTGACGAAAATCGTGGTCAGGCCCAGCTCGCGCTGGATCTGACGGATCTGTTCACGCAGGTGCTTGCGGATCCGCGCATCGAGAGCCGACAGCGGTTCATCCAGCAGCAACAGGCGAGGTCGGGTCACCAACGAGCGGGCGAGGGCGACGCGCTGGCATTGACCACCGGACAGCTGATGCGGATAGCGCGCAGCGAAATCGTGGAGTTCCACCAGTCTCAGGACTTCGGCGACGCGCTTCTGGCTGTCATCCGCGTTGACCTTTTGCATGCGCAAACCGAAAGCGACGTTCTGTTCCACGGTCATGTTGGGGAACAGCGCATAGCTCTGGAACACCATGCCGATCCCGCGCTTTTGCGGGCTCAACGGCACGATGTCGACACCATCAAGCAGGATCTTGCCGCCGTCCACCGAGGTCAGCCCGGCGATGCAACGCAATAGCGTGGATTTGCCGCAGCCGGACGGGCCGAGCAGGGTGACGAACTCGCCTTTCTGGATTTCGCAATTGATGTCGCTGAACACCGTGGTGCCCGCGTAGTTTTTCTGAAGGTGTTGGACGCTGACATAGCTCATTCGCTTTTGTCCCTGTTCAAGATGTTGGCAATCCAGGTCAGAACCAGCACAAAGAAGAAGTAGGAAATCACCAGCGCGCTGGTGAAATGGCCACTGCTGTTGCGCATGTTGTTGAGGTAGACCTGCAGGGTTTCGTAACGGGTGCCGACCAGGATGTTGGCGAAGACGAACTCACCGAACAGGAACGAGAACGACAGCAGCAACGCCACCATCAAGCCCTTGCGCAGGTTTGGCAGCACCACCAGGAACGCAGCCTGAAAGGTGCTGGCGCCGAGCAGTTGCGCGGCGTCCATCAGGTCACGCAGATTGATCGCTTGCAGGTTGTTGGTGATCGCCCGGTACATGAACGGCAGCGCCACGGTGAAGTAGCAGCCGATCAGGATCCACGGCGTACCGACCATCGCGAATGGCCCGGAACCGTAGAGCTGCAACAGCCCCACAGACGACACCACCGGCGGCACGGCGAAGGGCAACAGGATCAGGATGTTCATCAACGCATCGAGTTTCGGGAAGTGGTAATGCACTACGAACAGCAGCGGCAGAATCAGTACCACTGACAAAATCAATGCACCGACACACACCAACAGCGATTGGCCAAAAGCGTTCAGGAAGCGCGGATCACTCCACAGCTGTGCATACCATTTGATACTGAAACCGCTGGGCAGAATGGTGGCCGACCAACTGCTGGAAATCGAGTAGATAAAGGTGCCGAGCAGCGGCAGCAACATAATCGCAAACAGCAGGTAAACCACCACGCGATGGTAGATGCCGGCGCGCCCCAATTCAGCGCGAGACATGGTAGCTCCTCTTCAGCAGCAGTTGATGGACGATGGTCACCAGAGTCATCAACGCGACCAGTACCACGGCCAGGGCGCTGGCCAGGTTCGGGTCAAGGGATATGTCGCCCGAGACCATCGCTGCGATCCGGATCGTCAGCACGTTGAAGTTGCCGGTGGTCAGGGCGTACACCGTGGCGTAGGCGCCGAGGGCGTTGGCCAGCAGGATCACGAAGGTGCCGAGCAGCGCCGGAGTCAGCACCGGCAGACCGATGTGCCGCCAGTACTGCCAGCCGTTGGCGCCAAGCAATGCGGCGGACTCACGCCAGTCTTCGCGCAGCGCGTCGAAGGCTGGGTAAAGCAACAGCACACCGAGGGGAATCTGGAAGTAGGTGTAGAGAATGATCAACCCGGTTTTCGAGTACAGGTTGAAGTCCTGAATGATCCCGGCCTGCTTGAGCATGATGGTGAAGCTGCCGTTGAAGCCCAGCAAAATGATGAAGGCAAAGGCCAAAGGCACGCCGGAGAAGTTGCTGGTCATGTTGGCGAAAGCGTTGACGAAGTTGCGCAGTTTCGAGTCGACCCGGCGCAGGGAATAGGCGCCGAGCACCGCGATGACGATGCCGAACACGCTGGACCAGAAACTGATCTCGAGGCTGTACTGGATCGCCTGGAGGTAGAACTTCGAGCTGAAGATTTTGGTGAAGTTGGCAATGCCCCAGCCGAACTCTTCTGATTCGAGGCTGTTGATCATCACCCACACCAAAGGGGCGATTTCGAACACGATGAAGAACAGAGCGAAGGGCACCAGACATAACGCTGCCAGCCATTTGCCGCGAGTGTTGGAATTCACTTGAGCAGCTCCCGACACACAGGTTTGTCATGAGGTACGCCCAGCAGTTCGCAGACGGTGCCGCAAATTTCGATCTGCTTTGGCGTGGCGTCGGCGCTGAAGTTGAATGCATCGCCGAGCACGAACAGCGGGACTTCGCGTTCTTCCGGCAGCAATCCGTTGTGGGAGCGGTCGTTGTTCATGCCGTGGTCGGCGGTCACCAGCACCTGATAGCCGGCGTCGAGCCAGCCTTGCAGGTAGTCGGCGAGGTAGATGTCGGCGAAGCGTGCGCTGTTGCGGTATTGCGGGGTGTCGAGGCCGTGCTTGTGCCCGGCGTCGTCGATGTTCATCGGGTGGATCAACAGGAAATTCGGCGCATGGCGCAGGCGCAGGTTTTCGGCGTCGGCGAACAGGTGCGAGTCCGGGTAGTGATCGCTCCAGTAGAAATGCCCGTACTGGATCGGTAGATCGGGGTTGTCTGTATGACGATCCCGGGATGCCACGAACGGCGAGCGGTTATACAGCTCACTGACCCAGTGGTAAGCCGCCGCCGCGGTTTTAAGACCGGCGTCGGTGGCGTAGTGATAAATGCTGCGCTGGTTGGACAGGCGCGAGACGTTGTTGTGGACAATGCCGCTGTCGATCGGCGTGACGCCGGTGAGGATGCATTCGTAAAGCGGCCGGGACAGCGCCGGCAATTCGCACTCCAGTTTGTAGAGCGCTGCGCGTCCTGCGCTGACATATGCCTGCAGGTGTCCCATGGCGTGGCGGGCGACTTCGAAGTTGAGGCCGTCGAGCACGACAAGGATGACGTTGTGCTTCATGGGGATGGGACTCCGCAAATATTGAATATCGTCAAAGCCTGTAGGAGCAAGGCTTGCCCGCGATGGCATCACCCACGATCTACCGGATAGACCGAGTTGACTGCATCGCGAGCAAGCTTTGCTCCTACAGATGAAGCATCACTTCATTTCGACGATGACTTCTTCGTTCCACTTCTGCGGCAGGGCCTTGGAAGTCTTCTCCCATGCATCCGCGTCCTTGATCGGCGTAACCTTTTTGTACTGCTCGTTCGGCAGCAGCTTGGCTTTCACGTCGTCTGGCAGCGTGATGTGCTCGGCGCGGATCGGACGGGCGTTGCCTTTGGCCAGGTTGATCTGGCCGGCGTCGCTGAAGATGTACTCGCGGGTCAGCTTGGCGGCGTTCGGGTTTTTCGCGTATTTGTTGATGATGGTGGTGTAACCGGAAATCACCGAGCCGTCGGACGGGATCAGCACCACGTAGTCATCCGGGTTGGCCATCTTGGCCTTGTAGCTCAGGCCGTTGAAGTCCCAGACCACACCGACTTCGATTTCGCCTTTTTCCATGGCACCGATGACCGGGTTGGACATCGACAGGCGACCCTGCTTGGCGATGTCGGCGAACAGCAGCAGCGCAGGTTTCAGGTTCTTCTCGTCGCCACCGTTGGCCAGTGCCGCGGCCAGAACGCCGTTCGCAGCCTGGGCAGCGGTGCTTACGTCACCGATGGAAACCTTGTATTTGCCAGTCTTGAGGTCAGACCACTTGGTCGGCACTTCGGAGCCGTGCAGCAGCTTTTTATTGACGATGAAGGCGATGGTGCCGGTGTAGGCCAGTGCCCAGTTGCCGTCCTTGTCCTTGGCCCAATCAGGAATCTGATCCCAGGTCGAAGGCTTGTACGGTTGCACCACGCCTTGCTTGACTGCGATCGGGCCGAAGGCGGCACCGACGTCGCCGATGTCGGCGCTGGCGTTGTCTTTTTCAGCGGCGAACTTGGCGATTTCCTGCGCCGAGCTCATGTCGGTGTCGATGTGTTTCAGGCCGTATTTCTTGGCCAGGTCTTCCCAGGTGCCTTTCCAGTTGGCCCAGTCATCGGGCATGCCGACGCTGTTGACTGCGCCTTCCGCTTTCGCAGCGGCTTCCAGGGTTTTCAAATCATCAGCCGCCATGGCGGCGGTGCACATGGCAATGGTCGAGCCTAACAGTGATGCCAGGAAAAACTGTTTCATTCCGAAGCTCCTTGGGTCGTGTTCAACGCTGCGATTGCGGTTGGTGTTGGTCTAGGTCAGCAATACCTGAGCCAATCTAAGGGGGCTGGATGACACTTTGATGTCGTTCGTCGCCCGGCAAGACTTTTATTTGCTCGATATTGGCGGCTGCCAGCTAAGCGTAGACCATAGGCAAAGGCCCGCTACGCAAGGACTTGGCCGATGTATTGCACGGTTTTTAAATGACCGCCGGAATGGCCGTCTGGAGACTTGTCATCTCTCAGTCATCTGCACTGCCTACGCTTGCAGGACATTGATTGAATCGATTTTCAGCGCGGTTCTGCCCCGAAACAGTGCTGGTCTAGTCCAGATAGGTAACGTTGATGCGCGATGAGGCTACAAAAGCGGTGACAGCGATTGGCCAGGTGCTTCAGGAACAGCTCGACCACGGGCTGCTGGCGCCTGGCAGCAAATTGCCGGCCGAGCGCAAGCTCAGTGAGTTGTTTGGCACAACGCGGATCACTGTGCGTGAGGCGTTGTTGCAGCTGGAATCTCAGGGGCAGATTTATCGCGAGGAGCGCCGGGGCTGGTTCGTATCGCCGCCGCGCCTGGCTTACAACCTGATGCAGCGCAGTCACTTTCACGCGATGGTTGGCGCCCAGGGGCGGGTGCCATCCACTGAGGTGATTTCTGCGCGTTTGCAGCCGGCGTCGGCGGCGGTCTGTGCCTGGTTGCAGTTGCCGGCGCTGTCGAGCGTGATTCAGATCTGCCGTTCGCGGCGCATTGATGGGCGGCTGGTGTTGTATGTGGAGCATTACCTGAACCCGCAGTATTTTCCGGGGATTCTGGATTTTGATTTGAATCAGTCGATTACCGAGCTTTATGCACGGCACTACGATTTGCACTACGGGCGGGTGCGGTTCGAGATCGTGCCGACGGCGTTGTCGGTGGATGCGGCGGCGGCCCTGCGCGTGTCAGTGGGCAGCCCGGGCTTGCGCATTGCCCGGGTCAATTACGATCAGCATGAGCGCTTGATCGATTGTGATCTGGAGTTTTGGCGGCATGACGCGATTCATGTCGGCGTCGACGTTCTGTAGGAGCTCCCGCAGGCTGCGATCTTTTGATTCTGTTTTTTGAAAAGATCAAAAGATCGCAGCCTTCGGCAGCTCCTACAGAGGCTGTTCTTTTTCTGGGCCCCCACCAGCGGTGACGACTTGCACACTCAACCGCGGCGTCGCCAGTTCCATCCCCGCTTCATCCAGATGCCGTTTCAGTGACAGATTGAACGCCCGCGAAACTTCCCACTGTTTGATCGGCGCGGTCTTGAACCGGGCGCGGAGTATCGCGTTGCCGGACTCGAAGCTTTCAACGCCTTGAATCTCCAGTGGCGACCAGATGTTGCGTCGTTGCAGCGGATCGGTGCGCATTTTCTGGCCGACTTCGCGCATCAGTTTGATCGCGCTGTCGATGTCCATGCTGGCAGGCACTGCGACCCGGAAGATCGCGTAGCCGAATTCCCGGGAGTAGTTTTTGATGCTTTTGATTTCGCTGAACGGGATGGTGTGGACGATGCCGTCAATGTCCCGCAGGCGAACGGTACGGATGGTCAGGCCTTCGACGGTGCCAAGGTGGCCGCCGACGTCCACGTAGTCATCAATGGCCAGCGAGTCTTCGATGATGATGAACAACCCGGTGATCAGGTCGGCTACCAGCGATTGTGCGCCGAAACCGATGGCCAGGCCGATCACGCCGGCACCGGCCAGCAGTGGCGTGACGTTCATCCCCATGTTCGCCAGGGCGACGATCAGCGCAATGATGAAGATCGCCACGAACAGCACGTTGCGGATCAGCGGCATCATCGTTTGCGCCCGAGCGTTCGCCAGGCCTTTGCGTGAGCGGGTGAGGGCGTGATGCACGGCGGTGTCGCTGAGGATCCAGACCAGCCAGGCGAAGATCAGCGTGCCGATGAGGCTGAACAACTTGACGCTGACCTCATGGCCTTCTCCTTCGGTGAACGTGATCAGCGACATGCCCCAGACCCGCAGACCGAGTTCAATGAACGCCAGCCATACCAGCAGATGCGCGAGGGTGTAGAAGAAGCTTTTCAGGCGCTCGGAATACAGCGCATGGCGCTTCACACCGCGTTGCGGTTTGAGCGCGTGGCGGCGGACGAGGCCGTTGATGACCATGCACAACACCAGCAACACGGTGCAGATCAGCGACTGACGCAATGCAGTGCTGGTATCGCCGGCGGAAACGAACGTGGCGAACAGTGAAATGCCCACCAGGACCAGCGCCGGGACGTACCAGAAGGTGCCGAGGATTTCGATGGTGTCGCTGAGTGCGCGGCGGGTCAGGCGTCGGGACAGCGGCTGGTTGCGGATCAAGTGGGCGATCGGGCGGCGGAACCGCAGGATGAACAACCCGGTGGACAGCGCTGCCAACACATTGGCCACCGTCGCTGCGGTATGTGCCAGGTGCACGCCGAGGCTTTCGATCAGGCGTGGGTCGTTCAGGGCTTCACCGAACGCGGCGAAGCTGCCGATCAGCCACAACGGGCGAAAGGCCTGATGCCGCAAAATGTACAGGGCGCGGTGGCGGTGTGGGCCGTCGAGCAGGGAAAAAGCGATTACGCAGATCGCGGAGAAACAGGTGCCGACCACCAGCGCATAGGCCAGCACCATGGCCAGGCTTTTGCCCAGTGAAGAAGGCAGGGCGTAGCTCATGTAGACCGTGATCACCAAGGCAATCAGCCATGGCCCGAGCTTGCGCAAAGCGAAGCGCAGCATGTCCAGCGCCCTGGGGTGTTGCGGCAGTTCTTCAGTCAGGCCGAAACGCATGCGCACCCGGTGGCTGACCCAGATCAGCGCCGCTGCCAGCAGGCTCCAGACCATCAGAATCACGGCGAAGGCGAAGATGATCGGCAGCCACTCGTTGGCCGGCAGCACCAGCGCTGTCAGTTCGTCGCTGGCCAGGTCGAACTCGTTGGTCCAACGGGTGAGCGGACTGTCGGCACCGGAAAATTGTTTTTCGAAGCTGGCCAGTGTCCCGCCAATCAGGCCCAGCACGCCTTGTTCGGTGGCCGGTTGGGCCTTCTTGGTGGCGTCGCGCAGTTTCTTCAGATCGGCCAGCAGTTTGCTTCGCTGCTGATCGTTCTCCAGCGACTTGATCACTTCATCCAGGGATTGCCCCAGAGGTTCTTGTGCCTCGGGCTGGGTTTTCGCCGAACTGTTGAGCAGGCTCGGCAAGCCAACTGCCTGGGCGGGCGCCATCGGCAGCAGCGTCATCAGGCAGACAAGGAAAAAACACGGCAGGGCAAACAGACGAGCGAACACTAGGCGGTCAACCTCGGAGTGAGCGGGTCGACCGAGTGTACGAGCCCGTCAAAATCAATGCGAGTCAGGGTGCGGATTTATTCGTTGAGTTTGGCGAGGATCTTGATAACCACGGTGGCGAAGATCGTCAGCATGCCGATCCACATGGCGAACACGCCGAGGTTCTTGTCACGAAAGTTGAAGCCGATCGCCAACAGGAGCATTCCGGCAAGAATCGGGATGAGCATGGCGTGGAAGGTGGACATCGAGATCATGGCGACTGCCTTGTCGAAAGGAATGATTGAAGTCTAGGTGGGATTTGGAGGGCTGGTGGTGAGGTGTGTAGGAGCTGCCGCAGGCTGCGATCTTAAAACAAGATCAAAAG
>NZ_JBSVXD010000125.1:0-17236 GCF_054070755.1 Pseudomonas sp. SDO5591_S426
GGTGTGAATGCGACTTGTGCAACACATTGATCACTGTGGGAGCTGGCTTGCCAGCGATGGGGCCGGAACTGCCGGCCCAAAACTCCCCCGCTTCAACAAACCAACAATTTCCCCATTCATTTCCCGCACTTTGCACAAAATGCCGTTAGTCGCCGCCCCCTGCGATGGATTAAAGTAACGCCCCCAGCCCTGGCGTATTACGCACGCCCTTGGCCACCCTTTTGCAGGAACAGTCATCGATGGAACATCGTGAAGCGCTGCTAGCGCTGCGAACCTTTCTTTCAACGCAGATTCTCGGCCAGGAAAAACTCATCGAGCGCTTGCTCATCGCCCTGCTTGCCGACGGCCACATGCTGGTCGAGGGCGCTCCTGGCCTGGCAAAGACCAAGGCCATCAAAGAACTCGCCGAAGGCATCGAAGCCCAGTTCCATCGCATCCAGTTCACCCCCGACCTTTTGCCTGCCGACATCACCGGCACGGAAATCTATCGTCCGGAAACCGGCAGTTTCGTGTTCCAGCAAGGTCCGATCTTCCATAACCTGGTGCTGGCGGACGAAATCAACCGCGCCCCGGCCAAGGTTCAGTCAGCACTGCTTGAAGCCATGGCCGAGCGTCAGGTCAGCGTCGGTCGTAGCACCTACGAGTTGTCGCCGCTGTTTCTGGTGATGGCCACGCAAAACCCCATCGAGCAGGAAGGCACCTATCCGCTGCCCGAAGCGCAGCTCGACCGCTTTTTGATGCACGTAAAAATTGGTTTCCCCGACGCCGCTGTCGAACGCCGCATTCTGCAACAGGCCCGTGGCGAAGCGCTGAATGGCGAAACCAAGCCCGAGCGCCGGGTCAGCCAGCAAGCTATTTTTGCCGCACGCAAGGAAATCCTCGGTTTGTACATGGCCGATGCCGTGGAGGAATACCTGGTGCAACTGGTCATGGCCACGCGCACGCCGGCCAAATTCGACCCGGAAATGGCCGAGTGGATCGCCTACGGCGCCAGTCCTCGCGGCTCCATAGCCCTCGACCGTTGCGCCCGTGCCCACGCCTGGCTGGCCGGGCGCGACTTTGTCAGCCCGGAAGACATTCAAGCCGTGCTGTTCGACGTGTTGCGCCATCGCATCATTCTTTCCTTTGAAGCCGAAGCCGCCGGCATCGATCAGGACCGGGTGGTCCAGCGGATTCTCGACGTCGTAGCCGTCGCTTGAGTCCGATGAACGCCAATCTGCCGCCCGAGCCGGGCATCCGCATCACGCTCGCCGAGCTGATCGAGATGCGCCACCGCGTGCGTGAAGTGCAGCTGTTTTCCACACCGAGCCAGCGCAGCCCGCTGATCGGCCTGCACCACTCCAAACTGCGTGGCCGGGGTGTGGATTTCGATCAGGTGCGGGTCTATCAGGCCGGCGACGACGTGCGCACCATCGACTGGCGCGTCACCGCGCGGACCCAGGAACCGCACACCAAGCTGTTCCATGAAGAACGCGAACGACCGATTTTCATCATGGTCGAGCAAAGCCGTCGGCTGTTTTTCGGCTCCGGGCTGATGTTCAAATCGGTACTGGCCGCCCAGGCCGCGAGCCTGATCGGTTGGGCTGCGCTCGGGCATAACGATCGGGTCGGCGGGCTGGTGTTCGGCGACAACGAGCACTACGAAATCAAACCCCGGCGCAGCAAA
The DNA here is from genome assembly GCF_054070755.1 of Pseudomonas sp. SDO5591_S426. Taxonomy (NCBI): domain Bacteria; kingdom Pseudomonadati; phylum Pseudomonadota; class Gammaproteobacteria; order Pseudomonadales; family Pseudomonadaceae; genus Pseudomonas; species Pseudomonas sp. SDO5591_S426. The sequence goes on from NZ_JBSVXD010000125.1 coordinate 1,667, forward strand.
CAGAGCCTGCTGCAATTGCTCAACCGTCTGGTGCGGGTCAATCAGTCGCTGCATAGCGAAAGCGAGCCGGACCGCGACGCCTTCGGTATCGCCCTGCGTCGCGCCCGGGAAGTGTCGCGACCGGGCAGCCTGGTGTTTGTGATCTGCGACGAACGCGCCCTCACGGAAAGTGCCGAGCAGCAGTTGAGCCTGTTGTCACGGCATTGCGACCTGTTGCTGTTGCCGGTGTCCGACCCGCTCGATCACGCCCTGCCCGCTGCCGGTTTGCTGCGTTTCGCCGAGCGCGGTGCGCAACTGGAACTCGACACACTCAATTACGACCTGCGCCAGACTTATCGCGCCCAGGCTGAAGCTCGGGTCGCCCGTTGGGAACTGCTCGCACAGAAACTGCGGGTGCTGCTGATTCCCTTGAGCACCCAGAGCGAGATGGTCGAACAACTGCGCGACTACCTGAACCCGCAGAAACCGGGGAAAGCTCGATGAACGGCCTCGAGCAATTGCAACCGCTGATCTCCCCGCCTCCGATCGCCTTCTGGCCGCCGGCGCCGGGCTGGTGGTTGCTGCTGTTGCTACTGCCTGCCATCGGCTTCGGCCTGTGGAAATTGCGGCGTTTCATCCCGCAGAAACGCCGTATCGTGCGCGCCGAACAACCGCTGGACCCGGCGCGCGTCGCTGCGCTGGCGGAGCTGGCGCTGATGCCCAAACCCTACGACGGCGCCCCCGCCGGTGCGTGGCTGCAGCAACTCAACGGCCTGCTCAAGCGCCTGTGCCGCAACCATTACCCGTACAGCCAGAGCCACACTCTCAATGGACGCAAATGGCTGGCCTTCCTCGACAACCGCTGCCCGGCCGCCGGCCTGACGCGCTGGATGGTGCTGGTGGAAGGCGCCTACAAACCCGAATGCAAACTCGACGACAAGGCGATTGCCGGCCTGACCCAAGCGGTCGATACCTGGATTCGCAAACATGTTTGAGTTCGCCTGGCCGTGGATCTTCGTCCTCTTGCCGTTGCCGTGGCTGATGCGCCTCGTGCTGCCGGTAGCCGACAGTGGCGAACCGGCGCTCAAGGTCAGTTTCCTCAGCGACCTCGAAGGCCTGGCCCGACGCCGCGCCCGGGCCAACCTGCCGGCCTGGCGCCAACAGGCACCGTTCCTGCTGCTGTGGCTGATGCTGCTGACTGCCGCCGCACGCCCGCAATGGCTCGGCGAACCGTTGCCGATTGCCGCCAGTGGCCGCGATCTGCTGGTGGCGGTGGACGTGTCCGGCTCGATGGATTTCCCCGACATGCAGTGGCAAGGCGAAGACGTCAGCCGCCTGGCGCTGGTGCAGAATCTGCTCGGTGACTTCCTCGAAAGCCGCGAGGGTGATCGGGTCGGCTTGATCCTGTTCGGCAGCCAGGCCTACCTGCAAGCGCCGCTGACCTTCGACCGGCACACCGTGCGCGTCTGGCTCGATGAAGCGCGCATCGGCATCGCCGGCAAGAACACCGCCATTGGCGACGCGATTGGCCTGGGCCTCAAACGCCTGCGACAGCGCCCGGCTCAGAGTCGCGTGCTGATTCTGGTGACCGACGGGGCCAACAACGGTGGCGAAATCGACCCGCTGACCGCCGCGCGCCTGGCGGCCAAGGAAGGCGTGAAAATCTACCCGATCGGCATTGGCGCCGATCCAGAGCAAACCGGCTCTCTGGGTTTCCTTGGCATCAATCCGAGCCTGGACCTCGACGAACCCGCCTTGCAGGCGATTGCCGACGCCACCGGCGGCCAGTATTTCCGTGCTCGCGACGGCCAGGAACTGCAAGGGATCAAGGACACCCTCGACCAACTGGAACCCGTGACCCAGCAACCGACCCAGGCCCGTCCAGCCCGGGCGTTGTATCACTGGCCATTGGCATTGGCGCTATTGCTCAGCATGTTGCTGGTCGCCCGCGTGCTTTGGCCGGACAACCCGTTGCAGCGTCTGTTTACCAAGGATCTGTTCTTGCAATCGCAAATGCCTGACTGGCGCCAGCGTCTCAAGCGCCTGCGTCTGCGGAGACGCCGATGAGCGAGTTCTGGCCCTTCTGGTTCCGCCCTTTTTGGCTGCTGTTGTTGCCGTTGCTGGGCTGGTTGCTGTGGCAACTCTGGCATCGACAGAAACGCGCCGGGCGCTGGCAGATGATTCTGCCGCCGGCCTTTCATGCGACGCTGCTGCGCGGCGGCAGCGGTCGTGACAGCAAGCTGCCTTGGGTGGCGCTGGGTGTGGCGTGGCTGCTGACCATATTTGCGTTGCTGGGGCCGAGCTGGGAGCGTGTCGAGCAAATCAGCCAGAAGCCTGCCGACCCCTTGGTGGTCATTCTGGAGCTGACCCCGGAAATGCTCGCCACCGACGTTCAGCCCAATCGCCTGGAACAGGCCCGGCGCAAACTCTTCGACTTGCTGCAAATTCGCAGCGATGCGCAGACCGCCATCGTGGTCTATGCGGGCAGCGCCCACACGCTGGTGCCGCTGTCGGACGACCTGGCCACCAGCCGCAATCTGCTGGATGCACTCAAGCCGTCGCTGATGCCAGAAGCCGGCCATCGCGCGGATCTGGCGGTGACCAAGGCCTTGGCCTTGCTGGAGCAAGCGGCATTGGGCGACGGCCGGATCTTGCTGATCGGATCGTCGCTGACGGATCAGGAACGCCAGGGCATTCGTCGCGCACTGAGCGACAAATCGACCCGGTTCCTGATGCTCGGCATCGGCACCGCCGAAGGCTCGCCGATCACTCAGGAGGATGGCAGTTTCCTCAAGGATGAACAGGGCGCGATTCTGGTGCCGCATCTGGACGAGCCCGGCCTCAAAGCCTTCGCCAATGATCTGGATGGACGCTATCGCCACGCGCGCCTGACCGACAGCGATCTGCGCGGCCTCGGCCTGCTCGACGGCCCGCGCCATCTGCGCAACGACGGCCAGACGCTGCGCCTCGACACTTGGGCCGACCAGGGTTACTGGCTGCTGTTGCCGCTGTTGTTGTTGGCGGCCTGCGCCGGTCGTCGCGGCTGGTTGCTGTGCCTGCCGCTGCTGCTGGCGCTGCCGCAACCGAGCTATGCTTTCGAGTTCCAGGATCTATGGCTGCGCCCCGACCAACAAGGCTTGCACCTGCTCAAACAGGACCACCCGGCCGAAGCCGCGCAGCACTTCGAAGATCATCAGTGGCAAGGCGTGGCCCTGTACGAGGCCGGCGATTACAGCGCTGCCGCCCAGCGGTTCGCCGAAGGCAACGATGCCCACGCCCACTACAATCGTGGCAACGCCCTGGCCAAGAGTGGTGAGCTGGAGGCCGCGCTGGATGCGTACGAACAGGCACTTGAACGTCAACCGGACTTGCGCCCGGCGTTGACCAACAAGGCACTGGTGGAAAATCTGCTCAAGCAGAAAACTGCGCCACCCGCCACCGAACCGGACAAGACCGCCGACGAAACCACCAAGCCCTCAGAACAGGAACCACCGCCGGGCGATGCGGCGCAACCGTCGACTGCCGGTGAACCGAAAGCCGCCGACCAACAGGCCAGCCACGAAACCGGCGAACCGTCGACAACCCCGCCGCGCCCCGGCGCCAATGAAGTCCCGGGCAGCGAACTGGGCGACGAACAACACACCACGCCCCCCATGCGCCCGGTCGGCGACAGCATCGAGGGCGAGCAGCAGCAGGCACTGGAGCAATGGCTGCGGCAGATTCCGGATGATCCGGGGGAATTGCTCCGACGCAAATTCTGGTACGAACAGCAACAACATCAGGATCAGGGAAAAACTCGATGACCCGCTTCACCGCCTTCATGTTCGCCACATTGCTGTGCACCTTCCAGGTCCACGCTGCGGAGCTGGTCGCCAGTGTCGACCGCACGCGCCTGAACTCCGGCGAGACGATCGAACTGACCCTGGAATCCAACGACGTGACGCAGTTCGGCAAGCCTGACCTGACGCCGCTGGAGCCACTGTTCGAAGTCCGTGGCACCCGCCAGGTCAACCAGTTGAACACGCTGAACGGCGACAACCGCGCCACCACTCGCTGGATCGTCACCCTGCTGCCGCTGCACAACGGCACCGTGGTGATCCCGTCGCTGAAACTCGGTGACATCCAGAGCCAGCCGATCACCGTGCAAGTGGTCGAGAGCGAAACCCAGGAAAACCCCAACAAACAGGCCGCGGTGTTCATCGACGCCAGCCTCGATCAAACCAGCGTGTACGTGCAGGCCCAGGCGATCCTGACCCTGCGTATCTACCATTCAGTGTCGCTGTACGACGACAGCAGCCTGCCACCGCTGCAAATCCCCGACGCCCGCATCGAACAACTGGGCGACTCGCGCACCTACGAAAAAGACATCAATGGCGTGCGTCACGGCGTAATCGAAATGCGCTACGCCATCTACCCGCAACACAGCGGCGAACTGATCATTCCCGGGCAGATCTTCAATGCCGCGCTGGTGGACGCACAACCCGCGCAGGACAGCGCATCGCAGGCGCCGAAGTCCGGCAAGCTGATGCGTGTCAGCTCCGGCGAACTGCTGCTGACGGTCAAGCCCAAACCCATCACTTACCCCGCTGACCTGCCGTGGCTACCGGCGCGCAGCCTGACGCTCAGCGAGACCTGGAATCCGGAGCCGGAGCACGTTCAGGTCGGTGATTCGCTGACCCGCAGCCTGACGGTGCAGGCCGAAGGCCTAGCCAGTACGCAACTGCCGCCGCTGCCCGGCACCGAAGCCAGTGGCTTGCGCCGCTATCCGGACCAACCGGTGCTGGGCAATCAGAACAGCGAACGTGGCCTGGTCGGCAGTCGCGAAGATCGCGAAGCGTTGGTGCCTTCCCGAAGCGGCTCAATCGAATTGCCGTCGGTCGAAGTGGTCTGGTGGAACACTTTCGAAGACCATCTGGAACACAGCAGCCTGCCCGCCAGAACCCTGCAAGTGGCGGTCAATCCGAGCCTGATGGTCGACACGCCGGCCGGCACTTCACAACTCAATGCCGCCGCCGACAGCGAAACGCTTTGGCGCTGGAAGCTCAGCACGCTGATCCTGGCGTGCACCACCCTGCTCGGCTTCGGCCTGTGGTGGCGAGCACGCTGGCAACCGGCAATCCTGCGCGCCGCGCAAACCGGCCCGAGCCCGCGCACCGTGCTCGACGAACTCAAGCGCGCCTGCCAGGCCAACGACTCCCACGCCACGCGCCAGGCCCTCGACGCCTGGGCCCGGCAACAACCGGAAACCCTGGCCGACATGGCCGCCCGCTTCGTCCCGCTGTCCGACGCCCTCGACGGCCTGAACGGCGCGCTGTACAGCGAAACCGGCCAGCACTGGCAAGGTGAAGAGCTGTGGCGGGCGATCCGCACGATCCCGATAGCCGAACGCGTCCAGGACCCGGTCGGCGACAGTGGCTTGCCGCCGCTTTATCCGAAGTGATTGTTTTTAGCTTTCGAGATGAAACTCAGCATCTAGATGAATAGCGTGTAAAAAAGCGCAATCGTGAGAAACCACGATCAATGCCCCTTGGTATTGATTCAGCATTTGCTCCAGCGCGATTCTACTGGGTAGATCCAAATGGTTATCCGGTTCGTCCAGCAACAGCAATTGCGGTGGCCGCCGTGCATACAACAGCGCAGCGAGCGCTATTTTCAGACGTTCGCCGCCACTTAACTGGCAGGTCTTGAGCATCGCACGGTCAGCATCAATCCCCATCTGCGCCAAGCGCGTTCGTGCCTCGGCTTCGGGCAATTCTGGATTGCTCTCGTAGAGCCATTGAACCGCCGTGCGTTCGGGGTACTGCAATCCGGCGTGTTGATCCAGCCAGCCGACATGGCAACTGCGGATGAGTTCGCCTTCGCGCACCAGCAGTTGGCCGGCGATCACTCGCAACAGAGTCGACTTGCCGCTGCCATTAGCGCCCAGGATTGACATGCGCATAGGCCCCGTCAACGTCAAATTGATCGGGGTCGCGTAACCGAACGGGAGAATGAGGTCGTTGAGCTGCACAATCAGCTTGCCATTGGGCACTACGCATTCAGGAGACAACATCATGCGTTGAATGTCCGGTGCACACCGCGCACGGGCCTCGGCGATCCGTTGCTGCTGCTGTTCCCGGGCCACCTGTTGATTGAGGCGCAATTTTCCCTGACTGTTTTCGCTGCGCTCTTTCTGGGCGTTGGTAATCAGCTTGGTCTGATTGCCGTCACGGGCCTGACGGTCGCCGCGCGCATTACGCCGCTGCTGACGCTCCATCTGCACGGCCATCTCACGTTGCTCGCGCTTGGCCTGCGCCCGTTCACCTTGCAATGCCGACTGGAACGACTGCTGTTCTTGCTCGCGTGCCGCCGCATATTGACTGTAGTTACCGCCATAAACCGCCAGCCCCAAGGGTGAAAGCTCGACAATTTCGTTCACGTGCTCCAGAAGGCCCCGATCGTGGCTGATCAACACCAGGCCGTTGGGCCAGCGATCGATCTGCTGCGATAACTTGTGTTGCTGATCAATATCCAGGTGATTACTGGGCTCATCCAGAATGAGCCAGTCAGCCCTGGATAACCACGCTCCCAGCAGCGCCACCCGTTGTCTCTCGCCACCACTGAGTGCGTCGGTGCGCGCGTTGGCATTCAAATGACCTAGACCGATCTGCTGCAGCTCCGCCTCAAGGCGTGCGGCGCAATCCCATTGATCGACCGCCAGCGAATGGTCGTCATCGTCGACGCTGCCTTGGGCAATGCGATCCAGCGCCGCCAGAATAGGGGCGACCCCGGCCAGTGCGGCAACGCTGGGATAGCGCTCGGGTTCCAGTAGCTGCGCCACGACGTAAACCCGCCCTTCGCGTCGGACGATGCCGCTTGTGGGCAGTTGCTCCCCCGTCAGGAGCCGGCCAAGCAAGGACTTACCACAGCCATTCGCGCCCACGATGCCGGTGGCTCTGGTACTGAAGGTGTGGTTCAAGTTATCGAACAGCACGCGCCCGTCGGACAGGTTGCACGACACATGATCAAGTTGCAGTAACCGTTGAGTCATAACACTTCCTTTTCATTCGGCCGGATAGGCACTGAACCACTCCCTGATGGTGCGCAACCAGACGTCCTGAGGGCCAAGATACGTCGACCACGTGCGCCACTCCAGCCATAACAAGATAGAAGGATTGCAACCTGCGAAAGTTCCTGCACTGAGATGCGTACTTGCTGTAGGACCTATCCGAGGCCAAGTTTATTTGCCTTCTGCATTCCCGACCTTTTGCCAGTAAACTCAGTCCCCTTTCGCCGCTGTCATTTGTTCTCGCGGCCATCACCTTTTATGTAGCGGAGTTCGCCTTGCGTCTGTTTCACACCTCCGACTGGCACCTCGGGCAGAACCTGCACGGGCAGGATCGCGATTTCGAGCACGGTTGTTTTCTCGACTGGCTGCTGCGTCAGCTCAAACTGGATCAGCCGGATGTGCTGTTGATCGCCGGCGATATCTTCGACACGGTCAACCCGCCGGTCAAAGCCCAGGAACGCCTGTACGACTTCATCGTCAGCGCCCACGAGCAGCAACCGTTACTGACCATCGTGATGATTGCCGGCAACCATGATTCCGGCTCGCGGATTGAACTGCCCGCGCCGTTGATGCGCCGTTTGCGCACCCATGCGTTGGGCCGGGTGTTGTGGCTGGACGACGGGCAACTCGACGCCGAACGCTTGCTGTTACCGCTGCCGAACGCAAAAGGTAAAACCGTCGCCTGGTGCCTGGCGTTGCCATTCCTGCGCCCGGCCGAAGTCACGGGTGCGCACTTGGGCGACAACTACCTGCGCGGCATTGGCCAGGTTCACGAGTGGCTGATCGAGGCGGCCAACGCCAAGCGCAAGAAGGGTCAGGCGCTGATCGCCATCAGCCATGCGCACATGGCCGGCGGTTCGGTGTCGGAAGACTCGGAACGCAGCCTGATCATCGGTAACGCCGAAGCCCTGCCCGCCAGCCTGTTCGGGCCGAGCATCAGCTACGTCGCCCTCGGCCACTTGCACAAACCGCAGAAGGTCAACGGCGAAGAGCGCATCCGCTACAGCGGCTCGCCCATTCCGCTGTCGTTCTCCGAGATCGGCTATCAACACCAGATTCTCGACATCAAGCTCGATGGCGAAACCCTGGTCAGCGTCGAGCCAAAACTGATCCCGCGCGCAGTCAATCTGCAACGCATCGGCCCGGCACCTTTGGCTGAGATCCTGCTGCAACTGGCCGACTTGCCAAACATCGACCTGTTGGCCGACTACCAGCGCCAGCCCTGGCTGGAAGTGCGGGTACGCCTCGACGAACCGCAACCCGACCTGCGCAATCAAGTGGAAACCGCCCTGCAAGGCAAGGCCGTGCGCCTGGTGCGTATCGCCGCCGAATACGCCGGCAACGGCAGTCGCGAAGGTGCCGAGGACGGTGTCGCGTTGATCGAACTGGACCAGCTCACGCCCCAGGAACTGTTTAGCCGCGCCTGGCAGGACAATTACGGCAGCGAGGTCGATGAGCAAACCCTCAAGGACTTTGCCGAGCTGCTGCAAGACGTACAGCTGGAGAGCGAACAGCCATGAAAATTCTCGCGATCCGCCTTAAAAACCTCGCCTCGCTGGCCGGGCCTTTTGAAATCGACTTCACCGCCGAACCGCTGGCCAGCGCCGGACTGTTCGCCATCACCGGCCCCACGGGCGCCGGTAAAAGCACCCTGCTCGACGCCTTGTGCCTGGCGTTGTTCGGCGCCGTACCGCGACTGAACAACACCGGGCGCGACGCCAAGGTGCCGGACGCCGATGGCGAAATCGGCACCGGCGACCCGCGCACCCTGCTGCGTCGCGGCACCGGCGAAGGCTATGCCGAAGTCGATTTCGTCGGCGTCGACGGTCGCCATTATCGCGCGCGCTGGGAAGCCAATCGCGCCCGGGAAAAGGCCGGCGGCAAGCTGCAAGCCAGTCGCCAGAGCTTGCGCGATATCGATCAGGATCAACTGCTGGCCAGCCAGAAAGGTGAATACAAGGCTCAGCTCGAAGCCGCGCTGGGACTGAACTTCGAACAATTCACCCGTGCCGTGCTGCTGGCGCAAAGCGAGTTCAGCGCGTTCCTCAAGGCCGATGACAACGACCGCAGCGAACTGCTGGAAAAACTCACCGACACCGCGCTCTACACCCGTCTCGGCCGTCGCGCCTTCGACAAGACCAAAGAAGCTCGCGAAGCCCACAAGCTGTTGCAGGATCAGGCCAGCGGTGTCACGCCGTTGGCGCCCGAAGCCCGGGCGGAACTGGATGAGCGCTTCAATGCGGCGCAACAACAGCTGAAACTCCAGCAGGCGCAACTCAAGCAGCTGGAATTGCAGCACACCTGGCTCAAGGAATTGCGCCAGCTACAGGACGCGCAACACAGCGCCACCGAGCAATTGCAATCGGCACAGACCCATTGGCAAAGCCTCGACGGCGAGCGCTTGAAGCTGACCCGCCTGGACCAACTGGCGCCGCAGCGGCACCAGTTCGCCCGCAAGGCCGAGGTCGATGCGTTGCTGTCACCGATGGCGGCGTTGATTGCCGAACAAACCCGGCAACAGGGTGAACTTGGCCAGCGTCAGACCGAACTGGAGCAACAGATCGGCGCTGCGCGCATCGCCTTGAATGAAGCGCAACAACAGCAGACCGACAGTGCGCCGCTGTTGCGTCAAGCCTTCGAAGCACAAAGCACCCTCGCCCGTCTGGCCAAAGACACCGCCCTCAGCGCCGAGGCAAAGCAAAGTGCCGAGCAGGCCTGCGCCCAAGGCCAGAGCACGATTCAAAACCTGCTCAATCAGCAAACCCAGGTCGCCGGGCACTTGCAGCGCATCGCCACCGAACTGGAGCAAAGTGTCCATCTGGCACCGTTGAGCGATGCCTGGAACGCCTACCGCGATCGCCTGCAACAGCTGATGTTGATCGGCAACCGACTGAATAAAGGCCAGGTCGAACTGGCCAGCCTCGAACAAAACGCCACGCGCACGGCACAGGAACTCTCTGCGCAGAAACAGCAGCTGGAAGTGTTGTTCAAGGAAGCCGGCGCCGAACCGGATGCCGTCGCCGAGCAGATCGGCATTCTCGGCAGCCTGTTGCAGGACAACCGCAAGCAACTGCGCGCCATCGAAGACCTGACGCGGTTGTGGGCCAGCCAGCAGGAACTGGACAAGCGCGGCGCCGAGTTGCAACAGCGTCAACTCAACGCGCAACAGGAACGCGAGCGGCTGACTCAGGACGGGGTAAAAACCAAGTCTGAACTGAGCGTCGCCGAGCAAACCCTCAGCGTCACCCGCGAACTGCTGGAACGCCAACGGCTGGCGCGCAGTGCCAGTGTCGAGGAGTTGCGCGCGCAGTTGCAGGATGATCAGCCGTGCCCGGTCTGCGGCAGCAACGAGCATCCGTATCATCAGCCCGAGGCGCTGTTGCAAAGCCTTGGCCGCCATGATGAAAGCGAACAGGCCAACGCGCAGAAAGCCGTCGACCTGCTCAAGGAAAAGCTCACTGAACTGCGTGCGGAAGTCGGTGGCTTGATCGCCCAGCAAAAGGAGTTGCTGCAACAGCAGGAGCAACTGGCGACCCAGCAACAAGCCCTGGCGCCAAGCCTTGAAGCGCACCCGTTGTCCGCCGCACTGCTGAATCAGGACGCCTCCAAACGTGACGCCTGGCTCGCCCAGCAAAACAGCCAGCTGAACCAAAGCATCAGCCAGGATGAGCAACGACAAACCGCCCTGCTCACCCTGCAACAGGATGCGGCGCGCCTGACTCAGCAACTGCGCCACGCCGAAACCGCGCACCAGCAAGCGGCCCGGCACCTGGACAATCAGCAGCGCGAACTCGCTAGCGACCGTGCGCGTCTGGACGACGAACTCAACGCATTCGCCAGCCTGCTGCCCGCCGAGACGCTGGAGGCATTGCGCATCGAGCCAGCTGCGACCTTCATGCAGCTCGACCGCCAGATCGCCGAGCGTCTGGCACAACTCGATCAGCAGAAGGAAGAGCTGGCCGAACAGCAACAGCGCCAGCAAATCCTCGAGAAGGAACAGGACCGGCAACAAACCCGCGTGCAGCAACTGCAAGTCGCCGAGCAACAGTTCAACGCACTGGCTGAACAACAGCAGGCGAGCCAGCAAACACTTGCGCAGTTACTCGGTTCACACAGCAGCGCCGAGCATTGGCAGCAGCAACTGGAACAAGCCGTGGAAACCTCACGCGGCACAGAAGCCACGACCGCCCAGACGCGGCAAAGCGTCCTCACGCAACAGGTGCAAATCGCCGCCGAACTCAAGGCGCAGCAAGAACGGTTGCAAGCACTGCAAAACGAGGAACGTGATCTTGTCGGCAAAATCGCTGACTGGCGCGCCCGCCATCCGGAACTGGATGACGGTGGCCTCGAAGACCTGCTGCGGGTCGACGACGCTCACGTCAGCGAGTTGCGCCAACGCTTGCAGCACGCCGAAAAAGCCGTCGAACAAGCCAGCGTCCTGGTGCAGGAGCGCGACAAGGTTTTGCTCGATCATCAAGCGCAGCACAACGGCAATCTCGACGCCGAACAACTCGACAGCGCCCTCGCCGAATTGCAAAACCAGTACGCGGTCAGTGAGCATCTCTGCGCTGAACTACGCGCTGAACAGGCCGAAGACCAGCGTCGACAGAATGCCAATCAGGCCCTGGCGCAACAAATTGCCGACGCCTACGCCGAGTTCCAGCGCTGGGCGCGCCTGAATGCGTTGATCGGTTCCGCCACCGGCGACACCTTCCGCAAGATCGCCCAGGCCTACAACCTCGACCTGTTGGTGCACCACGCCAACGTCCAGTTGCGGCAACTGGTGCGGCGCTATCGCCTCAAGCGTGGCGGCAGCATGCTCGGATTGCTGGTAATGGACACCGAGATGGGTGACGAACTGCGTTCAGTGCATTCGCTGTCCGGTGGCGAAACCTTCCTGGTGTCGCTGGCGCTGGCGCTGGGCCTGGCGTCGATGGCGTCGAGCACGCTGAAAATCGAATCGCTGTTCATCGACGAAGGCTTCGGCAGCCTCGACCCGGAATCGCTGCAACTGGCGATGGACGCCCTCGACGGCTTGCAGGCGCAGGGGCGCAAGGTCGCGGTGATTTCCCACGTACAGGAAATGCACGAGCGCATTCCGGTGCAGATTCAGGTTCGACGCCAGGGCAACGGCCTGAGCACGCTGGAGGTGAAATGATCACGCTGTACTCGTTCCGCCGCTGCCCGTACGCCATGCGGGCGCGCATGGCCTTGCGTTACGCGGAGGTTGCCGTGGACATTATTGAAGTCAGCCTGAAGGCCAAGCCCGCCGAGATGCTCGCGTTGTCGAGCAAGGGCACGGTGCCGGTGCTGAATACTGGTGATCAGGTCATCGATGAAAGCCTGGAAATCATGCGCTGGGCCGTGGCGCAGAACGATCCGCAGGACTGGTTGCTCAAGGATGATCCGCAAGGACAAGCGCAAATCACCGCGCTGATCGAAGAGAACGATCAGGCCTTCAAGGTGCATTTGAACCGCTACAAGTACGCCGAACGCTATCCGGAGCAACCCATGGAGGCTTATCGCGCCGAGGGCGAAGTGTTCTTGCGCAAGCTCGATGAGTTACTGCAAAGACATGACTACTTGCTGGCCGACCATCCAAGCCTGGCCGATGTGGCGCTGATGCCGTTCATACGGCAGTTCGCCCACGTCGACCGCGAGTGGTTCGCGCAGACGCCCCATCGGCGTTTACAGGCATGGTTGCAGCGGTTTCTGGAGTCAGAGTTGTTCACATCGGTGATGAAGAAGTAAGCATTACGCCAACACTTCACACATTCCGATTACCGAGCAATCCACCTCGAACGGCCCGAAAAACCCGCTTTCAGGTTCGACCGGCGGGTTACCGGCCAGCATCCCCATGCCCTTGGCGGTCTCGATGCTGCGCGCAATGTTGTGGTTGGCCTCGATGGCTCGTGCCACCCCACCTATCGAACCCTGACCGATCCCCAGCAAGGAAAATCCATTGGTGATGAATGCCAGGAAGGCGATCACCAAAAGTTTGCATCTGTTCATGCTCCGCCGACTCCTGCGAGATCAGCCTGATCGACCATCGCTTGTTGGGCGCGGTGTTCAAACTGGATGCCAGGATGGGCGACTTGGATCGGCGCTTCGAAGGTTTGTTGCGACTGCGGCGAAAGACTGATGACCAGCACCATGACCAGGTAAAGACCGATAGCCACATAGGCGCCGCGTTTGGCAGAAGTGATGATTGCATGGGCCATGATGAACTCCGTGGACATGTTTCAGAGTCCAAAGAATCATTCAAAACAGCCCCGAGAACCAACGAGTCTCATCTATAGCGAATATCAACTTCGTTGATCATTGAGCGAGACTATTTCAGTCTTCAATAAAACTAATCATGCGCTCGCGGGCAGCGTCAGGTTCGCCGGAAATTGGCTCTGCAGCCGACAGGATTGGAGTGGAATAGAGGAACAGCAGCACCACGGCCAGACGCATCGCCATATTGTCGATCCTTTTCTTGAGAAGGAGTCAATAAATCCGCGTCAAATTTAAACCGATGGCCATGTGATATCAAGCAATACCTTGATGGCAATTTGATGGTGTCGCAAACACGTTATGCAGGAGCGACATCACTTCAACGCTTTGCGAGACATCAAGACTCGATCGGCAAGTGACTTCGCTCCTGCATAAAGGGTGCAGGGAATAACTTTCAGTGTTGGGCTTTGTGATCCAGCGCAGCGTAGAAGTTGGCGCTTTGTTGCAGGTATTTCTGGGTGTAGCTCTGGGTGTGGGATTTTTTGTCGCTGATTTCAACGTTGGCACTGGCTGGCAATGCAACAGTGGCGGAGATAGCGGAAGCGGCGATTACGGAGAAGAGATTGAAGTTCATGCGGGTATTCCTCGAAGTCAGTTGGCTTGCTTGCCCGGTGGGGCCGTGAAGCAAACTTAACCTTCGAGGAACGAAGCCTTGAAATGCTTTGTAGCATTACCAAATATCAGCATCATTGATAGAAAGGCTCAGGCCCCGCAAACCGGGGCCTGCGGCCTATTGTCGCAGTAGAAACTTCAGGTCGCTCGGCGCGTCCATCGGCAGTTTTTGCACGGTTTTGCCCAGCAGACCGGTCTTGGCATCGCGCTCGACGACGACAATCTGGTTGCTTTTCTGGTTGGCGATCAACACGAACTTGCCACTCGGATCGAGGCTGAACTCACGCGGATGATCGCCCTCCACCGCTCTGCGTTGCAGCTCCTTGAGATGACCCGTCGCCGGATCGATGGCGAACACCAGCAACTGATTGGCGGTGCCACGGTTGCTCACGTACAGGAATTTGCCGTCAGCTGAAGTGTGCAACGCGGCAGCCGCTTTGTCGGACACGGGCTGGCCGGCAGCCAATTCGACCATTTGCGTCTGCTCAAGCTTACCGTCGCGGTAATCGAATACGGCCACCTGGGCGCTCATTTCCATGGTCAACCAGGCGTGTTTGCCATCGGCGCTGAACAGCAGATGGCGCGGACCGCTGCCGGGTGGCAACTGGACAAATGCCGGTGTGGCGGGAGTCAGCGGCAGGTCGGGATTGGCCTTGGGGTCGAAACGGTAGACAAATACCTTGTCCGCGCCCAAGTCATTGGAGAACACAAACTTGCCATCGGGCGAAGGGACCGTCGAATGCACATGCGCCGACATCTGCCGCTCGGGATTGACCCGGCTGGCCGGATGGCTGCTCATCTGCACCACCGGCTTGAGCGCGCCATCGGCGCCGATCGGCAGCACCGCCAGGGTTCCGCCCGGATCTTCGGCCACCGAGTAATTGCTGACGAACAAATGGCTCGCATCAGTGCTGAGACTTGAATGCGTCGGCTCGTTGCCCAGGCTCTGCACTTGATTGATCAGCCTCAGTTCATGGGTCTTGGGGTCGATGGCGAAGCTGCTGACGCGCCCTACCGGATCGGTCTGGCCGGGGCCATTTTCGTTGACCACGAACAGCTGTCGCTGATCTTTGGAAAGGGTCAGCCAGGACGGGTTTTCGCTTTTGATCACTTGCAACGGCTTGGCGTTGATCTGCCCGGTGGCGCTGTCGAAGTTCAGCCGATAGATGCCTTGGCTTTGCCCGGCGGTGTACGAACCTACGAGCAGTTGATAGTCATCGGCGCAAGCGGCTTGAACGCCCATCGCGCCGATGCTGCCGGCCATCAGCAGCGGCCAGAGATTACGCATCGTCCTGGTCATCATCTTCGTTGTCGCCGCTGATCACGTCGCCCAGGCACACCAGTCGGTGTTCGCCTGAATCACCGGTGATCAACCAGCTTTGTAGAGTGGTGTCGAAGGTTGCGGCCTGGATCTGCGCCGGGGTGAATTCCCAGTGTTTGGCCGCACGGCCATCCATGCATTCAATGTGCAGGTTATCGAACTCATCGAGAGCGAATTCGAAGGCATGCAGCCCGTCGATTTCCACCATTCCGCAGTGTTCGAGGGCGTTGAGCAAGGTGTCGGTTGGGGCAGTCATGGCAGTCAATCTTTGAATGGGAAAGACGCAATGATAGCTCAATGTTCCCTACTCTCCCCTGTAGGAGCTGCCGAAGGC
>NZ_JBSVXD010000126.1:0-17175 GCF_054070755.1 Pseudomonas sp. SDO5591_S426
GGCATGCATAACCCTGAGCTGCCGCAGGCTGCGATCTTTTAAATGGCCTCGACGATGCTCTGTTCGCCGGAACCAAACATCAGGTAATCCACCAGCTCCGCCAAAGGCAGCGGTTTGCTGATCAGGTAACCCTGCACCTGATCGCAATCGAAGCCGCGCAACAGGTCCATCTGCTCCGGCGTTTCCACGCCTTCAGCGACGACCTCAAGGTTGAGGTTGTGCGCCAGGTTGATCATCGCGTGGACCAGTTTGCGGTTCTCTTCGCGTTGCTCCATGCCACCAACAAAGCTCTTGTCGATCTTCAGCAAGGTGATCGGCAGACTGTTGAGGTGCACGAACGACGAGAACCCGGTACCGAAGTCGTCGAGCGAGAAGCGCACACCCAGACGCCCGAGAGCGTCCATGGTCTGCTTGACCAGATCGCTGCGGCGCATGACCGCGGTTTCGGTCAGTTCGAATTCCAGCCACTGCGCCTCGACGCCACGTTCGGCAATCAACCGGCTCAGGGTCGACAGCAACTGGCTGTCCTGGAATTGGCGGAACGACAGATTGATCGCCATGTGCAGCGGCGGCAAGCCGAGTTCCAGCAATGCCTGCATGTCGCGCAAGGCCCGGGAAATCACCCAGTAACCCAGCGGCACGATCAAACCGCTTTGCTCAGCCAGCGGGACGAATTCGCTCGGTGGCAGCAAGCCACGCTCGGCATGACGCCAGCGCACCAAGGCTTCGAGGCCGACAATCTGCCCGTCTTCGAGATTCAAGCGTGGCTGGTAATGCAGTTCCAGTTCGTCACGGCGCAACGCCCGGCGCAGCTCGGTTTCAAGGTCGGCGATGCTGCGGGCATTGCGGTTGATGCGTTCGTTGAAGATATGAAAGGTGCAGCCCTGGGTGCTCTTGGCCTGCTGCATGGCGATGTGCGCGTGCCACATCAGCGGGTCGGCGCCGGCCTGGGCGCGAGCGTGGGCGATGCCCAGGCTGGAGCCGATCAGCAGGCTTTCGCCGTCGACCCAATAGGGCTCGGCCAGTGCTTCGGTGATGCGTTCGGCCATCCATTCGGCGCGCTGCGGGGCGCGACGGGTGTCGATGAGCAAGGCGAATTCGTCGCTGCCCAGCCGTGCCAGTTGATCACCGGCCTCCAGCTGGCTCTTGAGCCGCGCGACCACTTGCAGGATCAGGCGGTCGCCGGCCTGGTGGCCGAGGGCATCGTTGGCGTAGCGGAAGTTGTCGAGGTCGAGATGACCGAGGGCCAGGCCGCGACCGTCGTTTTCCGCCAGTCGTGCCGTCAGCAAGGTCTGAAAACCCTGACGGTTGGCGATGCCCGTGAGCGGATCTTGCTCGGCCAGGCGTTGCAAGGTGGTTTCCAGCACGCCGCGCTCACGCACATGGCGCAGGCAACGGCGCAGCATGCCCGGGTCGAGATGATCGCGGACCAGCCAGTCGCTTACACCATCGGGCGGGGTCAGCGGCTCATGTTCGAGCAGCAACACCGTCGGCAGACAGCAACGGCCCGGCGCCGGCTGAAGGGCCGGGATCGTCAACAACACCGCGCTGCGGTTGTCATCGAACAGACTGCTGACCGACTCCCAACTCGGCGCGCTGATGAGCACGGCCGAGCTCCCCATCGGAGCCAGACACTCGCGCAACAACGCTGCCCACGCTGGCTCTTCGGCCAGTAGCAGCAAACGCAAGGGTTCGACAGGCGTAGACAAGCTAGCTCCCTAGACTCTGCAAAGATGTAGGCGACGGGCATTATGCCGTGCTGATAACCAATGACCAATGACATCAGTTATCAAACGAGACCTTTGTATCCGGAATTACGAACATTAGACGCAAATCCGTTGCGCATCCTGCGTGAAAGTAACAAAACCGGCAATTAGAGATCGCGTTGTACGTCACAAGTCGGAGAGAGCAGCACAAATTGCTGAGCCTGTTAAAATGCCGACCCATTTCGTGACTGACTCCTGAATTTACCTATGTCCCGACTCAATCCCCGGCAGCAAGAAGCCGTGAGCTACGTCGGCGGCCCTCTTTTGGTGCTCGCCGGTGCAGGCTCCGGCAAGACCAGCGTGATCACGCGCAAGATTGCGCACCTGATCCAGAACTGCGGCATCCGCGCCCAGTACATCGTCGCCATGACCTTCACCAACAAGGCCGCGCGCGAGATGAAGGAACGGGTCGGCACCCTGCTGCGCGCCGGAGAAGGTCGCGGCTTGACGGTGTGCACCTTCCACAACCTGGGCCTGAACATCATCCGCAAGGAACACGTGCGGTTGGGCTACAAACCGGGCTTCTCGATCTTCGACGAGACCGACGTCAAGGCCCTGATGACCGACATCATGCAGAAAGAATACTCGGGCGACGACGGCGTCGACGAGATCAAGAACATGATCGGTGCCTGGAAAAACGACCTGATCCTGCCGGCCCAGGCCCTGGAAAACGCGCGCAATCCCAAGGAACAGACCGCGGCCATCGTCTACACCCACTACCAGCGCACGCTCAAGGCGTTCAACGCGGTGGACTTCGACGATCTGATCCTGCTGCCGGTGAAGCTGTTCGAAGAACACGCCGACATCCTGGAAAAGTGGCAGAACAAGGTGCGCTACCTGCTGGTGGACGAATACCAGGACACCAACGCCAGCCAATATCTGCTGGTGAAAATGCTCATCGGCAAACGCAACCAGTTCACCGTGGTGGGCGACGACGACCAGTCGATCTACGCCTGGCGCGGCGCCCGGCCGGAAAACCTGATGCTGCTCAAGGACGACTACCCGTCCTTGAAAGTGGTGATGCTGGAGCAGAACTACCGCTCCACCAGCCGCATCCTGCGTTGCGCCAACGTGTTGATCTCGAACAACCCGCACGAATTCGAAAAGCAGCTGTGGAGTGAAATGGGCCACGGCGACGAGATCCGCGTGATCCGTTGCCGCAACGAAGACGCCGAAGCCGAGCGCGTGGCCATGGAAATCCTCAGTCTGCACTTGCGCACCGATCGGCCTTACAGCGATTTCGCGATCCTCTATCGCGGTAACTACCAGGCCAAGCTGATCGAGCTGAAATTGCAGCACCATCAGGTGCCGTATCGCCTGTCCGGCGGCAACAGCTTCTTCGGGCGCCAGGAAGTGAAAGACCTGATGGCCTACTTCCGCCTGATCGTGAACCCGGACGACGACAACGCCTTCCTGCGGGTAATCAACGTTCCGCGCCGGGAAATCGGTTCGACCACGCTGGAAAAACTCGGCAACTATGCGACCGAGCGCAAGATTTCGATGTACGCCGCCACCGACGAAATCGGCCTGGGCGAGCATCTCGACAGCCGCTTCACCGATCGCCTGTCACGCTTCAAGCGTTTCATGGACCGGGTGCGCGAGCAGTGCGCCGGCGAAGACCCGATCTCGGCGCTGCGCAGCATGGTCATGGACATCGACTACGAGAACTGGCTGCGCACCAACAGCTCCAGCGACAAGGCCGCCGATTACCGCATGGGTAACGTCTGGTTCCTGATCGAGGCGTTGAAAAACACCCTTGAGAAAGACGAAGAAGGCGAGATGACCGTCGAGGATGCCATCGGCAAACTCGTACTGCGCGACATGCTGGAGCGTCAGCAGGAAGAGGAAGACGGCGCAGAAGGCGTGCAGATGATGACCTTGCACGCCTCCAAGGGCCTGGAATTCCCCTACGTGTTCATCATGGGCATGGAAGAGGAAATCCTCCCGCACCGCTCCAGCATCGAAGCCGACACCATCGAAGAAGAACGCCGCCTGGCCTACGTGGGCATTACCCGCGCACGTCAGACCCTGGCCTTCACCTTCGCCGCCAAGCGCAAGCAATACGGCGAGATCATCGATTGCGCGCCGAGCCGCTTCCTCGATGAGCTGCCACCGGACGATCTGGCCTGGGAAGGCAACGACGACACGCCGCCCGAAGTCAAAGCCGTTCGCGGCAACACAGCATTGGCAGATATACGCGCGATGTTAAAGCGCTAGAATTGACCACTTTTTTAAAACCTTAGGGCGCACAAGGCGCCAACAGAGGACAGCTTCATGGAAGCCCTGCACCAGAAAATCCGCGAACAAGGCATCGTGCTTTCCGACCAGGTCCTGAAGGTCGACGCCTTCCTGAACCACCAGATCGACCCGGCCCTGATGAAGCTGATCGGCGACGAATTCGCCACGCTGTTCAAGGACTCGGGCATCACCAAGATCGTCACCATCGAAGCCTCGGGCATCGCGCCAGCGATCATGACCGGCCTGAACCTCGGTGTGCCGGTGATCTTCGCCCGCAAGCAACAGTCCCTGACCCTGACCGAAAACCTGCTGTCGGCGACCGTTTACTCGTTCACCAAAAAGACCGAAAGCACCGTGGCCATCTCCCCGCGCCACCTGACCAGCAGCGACCGCGTGCTGATCATCGATGACTTTTTGGCCAACGGTAAGGCGTCCCAGGCGCTGATTTCGATCATCAAACAGGCCGGCGCTACCGTTGCCGGTCTGGGCATCGTGATCGAGAAGTCGTTCCAGGGTGGTCGTGCGGAGCTGGATTCGCAGGGGTATCGCGTTGAGTCGCTGGCGCGCGTGATGTCGCTGGCCGGTGGCGTTGTGACCTTCATCGAGTAAGCCGCCACACCGCAATACCCTGTAGGAGCCGAGCTTGCTCGCGATGGCGGCCGAACAGTCAACATTGATGTTGAATGTTATGGCCTCATCGCGAGCAAGCTCGGCTCCTACAGGTTTTGTGTTGGTTGTTATTGCGCGGTGGCCTTCAGGCCGGTGAGCAATAACCGCTGATACAGGTCTTCCTTCAGACCCTCCGGATTGGCCAGCCGCATACGCTCCAGATGCCCAGGAAACGCCGCAGGCTCCGGCGCATCCAACGCTGCCTTACCCAACTCCAGCACCTCGCTGAGCTTGAACTTGCTCTTCAGCCAGTTCAGCGCCCGCAGCACATCCCGCTCCACCTCAGTGAAATCACAACCCAACGGATACTCCGGAAACATCTGCGCGTGCCGCGCCTGAATCCCCTGCAAACGCTCAGGTCGGTTATCGGCAAAACGCGGATCGAGACGGAAATCCTTCGGCAACTTGCCAACCTTCTGCGCCTGCTCGATCAGCCCTGACTGAAAACGCGAGTCGCTGATATTGAGCAACGCTTCGATCACCGCCGCATCGGTCTTGCCGCGCAGATCGGCGATGCCGTACTCGGTGACCACGATGTCGCGCAGATGCCGGGGGATGGTGCAGTGGCCGTATTCCCAGACGATGTTCGAACTGACGTCGCCACCCGATTCGCGCCAGCTGCGCAGCAGCAACACCGAGCGCGCACCTTGCAGCGCATGCCCCTGCACCACAAAGTTGTACTGCCCGCCTACGCCGCTGAGCACGCGCCCGTCTTCCAGCTGATCCGCCACGGCGGAACCCAGTAAAGTCACGGTGAACGCAGTGTTGATGAACCGCGCATCGAGACGCTGCAATCGCTTGAGTTCTTCCTGGCCGTACAGTTCGTTGATGTAGCTGATGCGCGTCATGTTGAATTCGAGGCGCTTGCTTTGCGGCAGCTCACGCAAGCGTTCATAGAAACTGCGCGGCCCGAGAAAGAAACCACCGTGCACCGAGATGCCGTCGGTTTGCGCCGCTTCGTCGAGGGTGCCGGCATTCGCCTGCTGCTGGGTGGGCACGTCCGGGTACACCTTGCGTCGCACGATGCCTGCGTCGGCCAGCACCAGCAGGCCGTTGACGAACATTTCGCTGCAACCGTACAGGCCCTTGGCGAACGGTTCGAGGCCGCCTTCGCGTTCGATCAGTTGAGCCCATTGGCTCAGGTTCACGTCCGCCAGCAAGGCCTTGTAACCATCGTTATCCGCCTGGCGCGCCAGCAACGCTGCCGTCAGCGCATCGCCCATCGAACCGATGCCGATCTGCAAGGTGCCGCCATCGCGCACCAGCGTACTGGCGTGCAGGCCAATGAAATGGTCCTGGAAACCCACCGGCATGTTCGGCGTGGAGAACAGCGTGGTGCGGTCTTTCTCGTCGATCAGCAGGTCGAAAGTATCGATGCCGACCTCTGCATCACCGGGCATGTACGGCAAATCGTCGTGCGCCTGGCCAACCATCAGGATCGTCTCCCCGGCAGCGCGGCGCTTGGCAATCATTGGTAGCAGATCGAGGGTGATGTCCGGGTTGCAGCTGAGGCTCAAGCGATCGGGATGATCGGCATGGCTGGCAACCAGTTGCGCCACCAGGTTCAACCCGGCGGCGTTGATGTCCCGGGCCGCGTGGCTGTAGTTGCTGCTGACGTAATCCTGCTGCGCCGACGCACTGTTGAGCAGGCTGCCGGGCTGCATGAAAAACTGCTGGATGTGGATGTTGCCTGGCAGACTGTCGCGGTGCAGATCGGCGAGGAAATCCAGCTCCGGATAATCGCCAAAGACTCGCTCAATGAAGGGCTCGAGGAAGCGTTTCTGCAAGCCGTCACCCAATGGAGGTCGACCGAGGCACAACGCGGTATAGATCGTTAGCCGCCGCTCGGGCAACTGCGCGATGCGGTGATACAGCGCGTTGACGAAATGGTTGGGTTTGCCCAGGCCTAGAGGCAGCCCCATATGAATATGCGTCGGCAACCGCGCCAATACATCATCGACCGCCTGTTCGATAGAACACAGCTGAACCATCCGATCCTCCCTTACATTCCATGACGTGGGGTTGGACCGAGCTTGCCGGGTCTTTGCTGCAATGAACAGCCTCTGAAGATCACACTGACCTGTAGGAGCTGCCGAAGGCTGCGATCTTTTGATCTTGTTTTTAACAATCAACATCAAAAGATCGCAGCCTGCGGCAGCTCCTACAGGGAAACAACAGGCACAAAAAAGCCGCTCGAAAGCGGCTTTTTCGCGAAAGAGGCGGCTGGTTACAGGCCGGACATCTCTTTGATGGCGCCCTTCAGCTCGTCGTCGGAGCAGTCGGCGCAGGTGCCTTTTGGTGGCATCGAGTTGATACCGGTAATGGCTTTGGCCAGGATGCCGTCGAGGCCGCCTTGGTGATCGGCACGTTCTTTCCAGGCTGCCTTGTCGCCGATTTTCGGCGCGCCCAACAGGCCGGTGCCGTGGCAAGCGTTGCAATGTTTGGCAATAACATCTTTAGGCGCCTTGGCCCCGCCACCGCCGCCTGAAGCTGCGGCAACTTCCATGCCCTTGCATTCTTGACCCGTTACACAAACCTGGCCGACTGGCTCAAGGCGTTTGGCAATTTCGTCGTTCGTCGCAGCTTGAGCGCTGACAGCCCAAAGGGCCAAAACGGTTGCTGGTACGGCCAGCATTTTCATAATTAGGTTCACGCGTTCACCCTCAATGGTGGCTAGTCACGCCTACGGCCACGGTTCGCAGGCGGGCGCAAGTATAGCGGTAAGCCCGCGACACTGAAACAACCCCAAAGTCGAAGGGGTCTTGTTGCGCAACGGTCAAACGGCTCGGGTGCCTCGGCCATGCTGGCAGGGCGCCTCTTTTCTTAAAAATTCGCCGGTGTAGCTGCGCTGATTAGTCGCGCCGGCGCATCGAACGGATTACGGAAACGATGTGGCTTGGTACTTTCAAAGTAGTAGCTATCGCCAGCTTCGAGCACAAAAGTTTCCAGCCCGACCACCAGTTCAAGTCGACCTTCCACCAGAATTCCGGTTTCCTCGCCCTCATGGGTGAGCATCTCGTCACCGGTATCGGCGCCTGGCGGGTAGATTTCATTGAGGAACGCGATAGCCCGGCTCGGGTGCGCCCGGCCGACCAGTTTCATGGTCACTGCACCATCGGAAATATCGATCAGCTCGTTGGCCTTGTAGACGATCTGAGTCGGTTTTTCCTGCAGGATTTCTTCGGAAAAGAACTCGACCATGGACATGGGAATCCCGCCCAACACTTTCCTCAGCGAACTGATCGAGGGGCTCACGCTGTTCTTCTCGATCATCGAAATGGTGCTGTTGGTGACGCCCGCGCGCTTGGCGAGTTCACGCTGGGAAAGGCCTTTGAGCTTGCGGATCGATTGCAGTCGTTCACCGACGTCCAATGCTGGAGCCTCCAGGGTTCAGGTTTGTTGGAATATTGAGCGTTATCATGGCGACAGCGTTCAGTATTTACAACACTTTGACCTGAATCCTGTTCGGCGAAGCGACTTCCGGTTCGCACCGTCGAGTGTCAGCTCCCGGAATAGAGCAGTGGCACCCGGCGCAGGTTGCAGAATATCTGGTAAGGAATCGTGCCCGCCGCGATGGCCACGTCGCTGGCCAGGATGTTTTTGCCCCACAACTCGACGGTCGAGCCGAGGCCGGCTTGCGGAATGTCGGTCAGGTCGACGCAGAGCATGTCCATCGATACCCGGCCGATCAACTGGCTGCGTTGTCCGGCCACCAACACCGGGGTGCCGGTCGGCGCCAGACGCGGATAGCCATCGGCGTAACCCATGGCCACCACGCCTACGCGCATTGGTTTGGGGGTGATGAATTTTGCGCCGTAGCCGATCGGTTCGCCGGCTGGCAATTCACGCACGCTGATGACTTTCGATTCGAGGGTCATCACCGGTTGCAGGCGTGACGCCACGGCGTTGGCCTCTTCAAATGGCGTGGCGCCGTAAAGCATGATGCCCGGGCGCACCCAGTCACTCGGAACCTGCGGCCAACCCAGCACTGCCGGCGAATTACGCAGGCTGACTTCAGCGGACAGACCCTGCCGCGCCGCTTCGAACACCGCGACTTGCTCGGCGCTGGCCTGACTGTTCAGTTCATCGGCCCGGGCGAAGTGGCTCATCAGCACGATCTTCGCCACGTTGCCGCTGGCCAGCAGCCGTTGATAGGCCGCCTGATAATCCTTCGGATGCAGCCCCACCCGGTGCATGCCCGAATCGAGCTTGAGCCAGACGGTGATTGGCTTGCTCAGTGCAGCCTTTTCAATCGCTTCAAGCTGCCACAGCGAATGCACCACGCACCAGAAATCGTGCTCGACGATCAGCGACAACTCATCGGCTTCAAAAAAACCTTCCAGCAGCAGCACCGGCGCACGAATGCCTGCGGCACGCAGCTCCAGGGCTTCTTCGATGCAAGCCACGGCAAAACCGTCTGCCTCGGCTTCCAGTGCCTGGGCACAACGCACCGCGCCATGGCCGTAGGCATCGGCCTTGATCACCGCGAGGGCTTTGGCCCCCGTGACTTCACGGGCGACTTGGTAGTTGTGACGCAGGGCTTGAAGGTCGATCAGGGCACGGGCAGGACGCATGGCGGCAGACTTCTGGTCGGTCGTTTGGAAGAAAAACCGGCGCTGGCTGACGGCGTGAACCGCCAACAGCGCCGGAAGAGGGATCTTTACTACGGTTTACGGCAGCGCGGCGACGATGGAAATCTCGACCAGGATGCTTGGCTTGGCCATCTTCGCTTCGACGGTGGCGCGGGCCGGCGCGGCGCCCTTTGGCAGCCACTGGTCCCAAACCGAGTTCATCCCGGCAAAGTGCGCTTCGATATCATTAAGGTAAATCGTTGCCGAGAGCAGATGCTGCTTGTCAGTCCCGGCCAGATCGAGCAGACGCTCGATATTGGCCAGTACATCGCGGGTCTGCTGTTCAACCCCGGCGTTGAAGTCGTCACCGACCTGCCCGGCCAGATACACCGTGCCGTTATGGGTGACGATCTGACTCATGCGTTCATTGGTGAGCTGGCGCTGGACTGACATGTTTTGCGGACTCCTGTCGTTTGTTGCCATAGCGGGAAATATCGAGACCTTCGGCGCTGATCTGCGGTTTTCTCTTGGCCATCAGGTCAGCCAACAAGCGACCAGAACCACAGGCCATGGTCCAGCCGAGTGTGCCGTGGCCGGTGTTCAGGAACAGATTCTTGAACGGGGTGGCGCCAACGATTGGCGTACCGTCCGGGGTGGTCGGACGCAGGCCGGTCCAGAAACTCGCCTCGGCCAGATTGCCGCCCTGAGGATAAAGGTCGTTGACGATCATCTCCAGGGTTTCGCGTCGACGCGGATTAAGCGACAGGTCAAAACCGGCGATCTCCGCCATGCCGCCAACGCGGATGCGGTTGTCGAAACGGGTGATCGCGACCTTGTAGGTCTCGTCGAGAATGGTCGAAGTCGGGGCCATCGCCGGGTTGGTGATCGGCACGGTCAGCGAGTAACCCTTGAGCGGGTACACCGGCGCCTTGATCCCCAGCGGCTTGAGCAGTTGCGGCGAGTAGCTGCCGAGTGCCAATACGTAGCGGTCGGCGGTTTCCAGCTTGCCGTCGATCCACACGCCGTTGATGCGATCACCGGCGAAGTCGAGGCGCTGAATGTCCTGGCCGAAACGGAACTCCACACCGAGATTCGTACACATTTCTGCGAGCTTGGTGGTGAACATCTGGCAGTCGCCAGTCTGGTCGTTCGGCAGGCGCAGGGCACCGGCAAGAATGTCGGTAACGCTGGCCAGGGCCGGCTCGACGCGGGCAATGCCTTCGCGGTCAAGCAGCTCGAACGGCACGCCGGACTCTTTCAGCACGGCGATGTCTTTCGCGGCGCCATCAAGCTGAGCCTGGGTGCGGAACAGTTGGGTGGTGCCGAGGCTTCGGCCTTCGTAGGCGATGCCGGTTTCGGCGCGCAGTTCGTCGAGGCAGTCACGGCTGTACTCGGACAGACGGACCATGCGCTCCTTGTTCACCGCGTAACGGCTGGCGGTGCAGTTGCGCAGCATCTGCGCCATCCACAGGTATTGATCGATGTCGGCGGTGGCCTTGATCGCCAGCGGCGCGTGGCGCTGCAACAGCCACTTGATGGCTTTGAGCGGCACGCCCGGCGCGGCCCACGGCGAGGCATAGCCCGGCGACACTTGGCCGGCGTTGGCGAAACTGGTCTCCATGGCAGCAGCTGGCTGCCGGTCGACCACCACCACTTCAAACCCGGCACGCGCCAGATAATAAGCACTGGTGGTACCGATGACGCCGCTACCCAAGACCATAACGCGCATTTTCATATCCCTCATCGCGGCGAACCGCTGACGTTTGTTGTTCAGAGCTTCAGATGTGCGCAGTTTAAAAAAGAATGACCAGTGATTTTCACTATATAAGCGCCTATATTTGGCGACAATTCTCGGCAAAAACCCTTTTCACGGAGGCGCATCCCCTATGCGTACCAACACTCAAACCAAACGTGAGCTGGACAAGATCGACCGCAGCATCCTGCGGATCCTGCAAGCGGACGGGCGCATCTCTTTCACCGAGCTTGGGGAAAAGGTCGGGCTCTCGACCACGCCCTGCACCGAGCGGGTCCGGCGCCTGGAGCGCGAAGGGATCATCATGGGCTACAACGCGCGGCTCAACCCGCAGCACCTCAAGGGTAGTCTGCTGGTGTTCGTCGAGATCAGCCTCGACTACAAATCCGGTGATACCTTCGAAGAGTTCCGACGTGCGGTGCTGAAACTGCCCCACGTGCTGGAATGCCACCTGGTGTCAGGGGATTTCGACTATCTGGTGAAGGCGCGGATTTCCGAGATGGCCTCGTACCGCAAGCTGCTGGGCGACATCCTGCTCAAGCTGCCGCATGTACGCGAATCCAAGAGCTATATCGTGATGGAAGAGGTGAAAGAGAGCTTGAGCCTGCCGATTCCGGACTGAAGATCAAAAGATCGCAGCCTGCGGCAGCTCCTACATGAGATCGCGTTTTTCTGTAGGAGCTGCCGCAGGCTTCGATCTTTTAAACCAACACCTGCCGGTTGGAAGCCATGTATTCGAATATCTGCTTCTCGACTCTTGGATGAATCAACTCCACCGGCCCGCGCCCATTCGGGCATGGCAGCGTCTTGGTGGTGCCGAACAACCGGCAAATCAGCGGTCGCTCGTCGTACACGGTGCAGCCGTTCGGGCCGAGATGCACGCAGTTGAGTTCGTCCATGGCCGCCTCTTGCTCGGCGCGGGTCTTGCGCGGCAGGCGCGACATTTCTTCCGGCGAGGTGGTCACCGGACCGCAGCAGTCATGGCAGCCGGGCACGCACTCGAACGAGGGAATCTGCTGGCGCAGCGTGCGGATTTTCTGACTGTTGCAGCTCATCGAAGCGGTGACCGAAAGCGAAATAGAGCGCAATTGTGAGGCAAAAGCCACGATCCAGACAGCGGCAACCGACCAATGTTGCCCGTCCGCGAAGGTCCGGCTTATGCTCCGTCAAATTTTCTAAACACAAGAATCAGGATGACGCGCATGAACGCCCGTGCCCAGCACACTGCCTCCTATTACGCTGACAGCAGCCTGCCGCTGCCGGATCATCCGGTGCTCACAGGGGATCTGGTGGCCGATGTATGCGTGGTCGGTGGCGGTTTCTCGGGGTTGAACACGGCGCTCGAACTCGCCGAGCGCGGCCTCAGCGTGGTGCTGCTCGAAGCCCACAAGATCGGTTGGGGCGCCAGCGGACGCAACGGCGGGCAGTTGATTCGCGGCGTCGGCCACGGCCTCGATCAGTTCGCCAACGTGATCGGCGCGGACGGTGTGCGTCAGATGAAACTCATGGGGCTTGAAGCCGTGGAAATCGTCCGACAGCGGGTCGAGCGTTTTCAGATTCCCTGCGACCTGACCTGGGGTTACTGCGATCTGGCCAACAAGCCCCGAGACCTTGAAGGTTTTGCCGAAGATGCCGAAGAACTGCGCAGCCTCGGTTATCGCTATGAAACCCGACTGCTGCAAGCCAGTGAAATGCATACCGTCGTCGGTTCCAAGCGCTACGTCGGCGGTTTGATCGACATGGGCTCCGGACACCTGCATCCGCTGAACCTGGCGCTGGGTGAAGCGGCTGCCGCACAGCAACTGGGCGTGCAACTGTTCGAACAGTCCGCCGTCACGCACATCGATTACGGCCCCGAGGTCAAAGTGCATACCGCTCAAGGCTCGGTTCGTGCGAAGACGCTGGTACTGGGCTGCAATGCCTACCTCAACCACCTCAATCCCGAGCTGAGCGGCAAGGTTCTGCCCGCCGGCAGCTACATCATTGCCACCGAACCTTTGAGCGAAGAACTGGCGCACTCTCTTCTACCGCAGAACATGGCGGTGTGCGACCAACGGGTGGCGCTGGATTACTACCGACTCTCGGCTGACCGTCGCTTGCTGTTTGGTGGTGCCTGCCATTACTCGGGACGCGACCCGAAAGACATCGCGGCTTACATGCGGCCGAAGATGCTGGAGGTCTTTCCACAACTGGGCGACGTGAGGATCGACTATCAATGGGGCGGGATGATCGGAATCGGCGCCAACCGCCTGCCGCAGATCGGTCGACTCAAGGATCATCCGAATGTGTATTACGCCCAGGCTTATTCAGGGCATGGCGTGAATGCCACGCACCTGGCGGGCAAGTTGCTGGCCGAGGCCATCAGCGGTCAGCACAGCGGTGGTTTCGATTTGTTTGCCAAGGTGCCGCACATTACCTTCCCTGGCGGAAAGCATCTGCGTTCGCCGTTGTTGGCGTTGGGGATGCTTTGGCATCGGCTTAAAGAGCTGACCTGAAAGATTGCCGCTGTTTTGGCGGGC
The DNA here is from genome assembly GCF_054070755.1 of Pseudomonas sp. SDO5591_S426. Lineage (NCBI taxonomy): Bacteria > Pseudomonadati > Pseudomonadota > Gammaproteobacteria > Pseudomonadales > Pseudomonadaceae > Pseudomonas > Pseudomonas sp. SDO5591_S426. The sequence goes on from NZ_JBSVXD010000126.1 coordinate 13,517, forward strand.
CCCATCGCGGGCAAGCCCGCTCCCACAGAATGTGGTTGTGAACACAAATACTGTGAACACCAGCAATTACTGTGGGAGCGGGCTTGCCCGCGATGAGGCCCTAAAGAACACCGCAAAACTCAGATCCGCCAGAAAGGCTTGAGCCCTTCTTCCCGCGCCTGCTCCCGCGTCAGCCCGATATCCTTGAGCTGGTCTGGCGTCAGGGCCAGCAACGCCTTGCGCGTGTGCAGGCGTTGCCAGAACAGATCCCAGCGACTCAGGCCGGACGGCGCGTTGCGCATGAGCGCATGGCGTGCATTGTCCTTTTGCCCTGTCTCCAGTTCCTGACTGTGTAACGTCAGCCGCACATCGCTCAAACCGTTCATTTTGAATGCTCCTGTTTACTTGGGTAGCCAGAGATTCCATGATGCGCAAACAGGGAAAAGCATTACAGATTCAAAGCACCTGTATTATTTCCATACAGATTTGTCGTTTTCAGCTCTGAATCTTGAATTTTTGCCTGATCTGTACTGGTCAACCGAATCACTCCAACCGAGACTGCGCCATGACCCTTTACGTCAACCTCGCCGAATTACTCGGCACGCGTATCGAACAGGGCTTCTATCGCCCCGGTGACCGGCTGCCGTCGGTGCGGGCGCTGAGCGTCGAGCATGGGGTCAGCCTGAGCACGGTGCAGCAAGCCTATCGGGTGCTGGAAGACAGTGGGTTGGCCATGCCAAGGCCCAAGTCCGGGTACTTCGTTCCGGTCAGTCGCGAACTGCCGGAGCTGCCGGCGGTTGGCCGCCCGGCGCAACGGCCTGTGGATATCTCGCAGTGGGATCAAGTGCTGGAGTTGATTCGCGCCGTACCGCGCAAAGACGTGGTGCAACTGGGCCGCGGCATGCCCGACATCACCAGCCCGACCATGAAACCGCTGCTGCGCGACCTCGCCCGGATCAGCCGTCGACAAGACATGCCCGGTCTGTATTACGACAACATCCACGGCAACCTCGAACTGCGCGAGCAAATCGCCCGCCTGATGCTCGATTCCGGCTGTCAATTGGGCCCCGGCGATCTGGTGGTGACCACCGGTTGTCACGAAGCGCTGTCCACCAGCATCCGCGCCATCTGCGAGCCGGGCGACATCGTGGCCGTGGACTCGCCGAGCTTTCACGGCGCCATGCAGACCCTCAAGGGGTTGGGCATGAAGGCGCTGGAAATCCCCACCGACCCGCTCACCGGGATCAGTCTCGAGGCGCTGGAACTGGCTCTGGAACAATGGCCGATCAGGGCCATACAGTTGACGCCCAACTGCAACAACCCGTTGGGCTACATCATGCCGGAGTCGCGCAAACGTTCGTTGTTGACGCTCGCACAGCGTTTCGACGTGGCGATCATCGAAGACGATGTGTATGGCGAACTGGCCTACACCTATCCGCGCCCGCGCACGATCAAATCCTTCGACGAAGACGGCCGCGTCCTGCTGTGCAGTTCATTTTCCAAAACCCTGGCGCCGGGCCTGCGCATTGGCTGGGTCGCACCGGGGCGATATCTGGAACGGGTGCTGCACATGAAATACATCAGCACCGGCTCTACCGCACCGCAACCGCAGATCGCCATCGCCGAATTCCTCAAGGGTGGTCACTTCGAACCGCATTTGCGGCGGATGCGCACGCAATACCAACGCAATCGCGACGCGATGATCGATTGGGTCACGCGCTATTTCCCCGCCGGCACCCGCGCCAGCCGTCCGCAAGGCAGCTTCATGCTGTGGGTCGAATTGCCGGAAGGCTTCGACACTCTGAAACTGAATCGTGCCTTGCACGATCAGGGCGTACAGATTGCCGTCGGCAGCATTTTTTCCGCCTCGGGCAAATACCGCAATTGCCTGCGCATGAACTACGCTGCCAAACCAACGGCACAGATTGAAGAAGCCGTGCGCAAGGTCGGCGCCGCCGCCATCAAACTGCTGGCGGAAACCGACGGGCTGACCGACTGACTGACCTTTCTGCGGATACCAGCGTCCATATGCCAACGACCGCCGCCAAACGGAACGACCCCACGTGAGAGTCAGACAGCCGCTGCTTGCTCTTGTGTTACTTGCTTCGTTCCTCGGCGGCTGCGCCAGTCTCGACGTGCAGCGCGAACCGAGCCAGGCCTTGCCGGCAAGCGCCTCGGCATTCGGCCGTTCGGTCCAGGCACAGGCCGCACCTTATGAAGGAAAATCGGGCTTCCGCCTGCTCTCAGACAGCACCGAAGCCTTCACGGCCCGCGCCGAGCTGATTCGCAACGCCCAGGCCAGCCTCGATTTGCAGTACTACATCGTGCACGACGGCATCAGCACGCGAATGCTGGTGGAAGAAATCCTCAAGGCCGCCGACCGTGGCGTGCGCGTACGCATTCTGCTCGACGACACCACCAGCGACGGTCTGGACCGCACCATCGCCACCCTCGCGGCGCATCCACAGATTCAGATTCGGGTGTTCAACCCGCTGCACCTGGGTCGCAGCACCGGTGTAACGCGCACCATAGGCCGTTTGTTCAACCTGTCGCAGCAACACCGACGCATGCACAACAAGCTGTGGCTGGCGGACAACAGCATGGCCATCGTCGGCGGGCGCAATCTGGGGGACGAGTATTTCGATGCCGAGGCCAACATGAACTTCACCGACATCGACATGCTCGGTGTCGGGCCGGTCGCCGAGCAGCTGGGACACAGTTTCGACCAGTACTGGAACAGCGCCCTGAGCAAACCGATCGATGCGTTTGTGTCCAGCAAACCGACCGCCCAGGATCTGCAAAACACCCGAACCCGACTGGAAGAATCCCTGGAGGAATCGCGCAAACAGAATCACGCGCTCTACCAGCAGTTGATGGCTTTCAAAACCGAGCCGCGCCTGGATATCTGGCGCAAAGAGCTGATCTGGGCCTGGAACCAGGCATTGTGGGACGCGCCGAGCAAAGTGCTGGCCAAGGGCGAACCCAATCCCCAGTTGTTGCTGACCACCCAATTGGCGCCGGAGCTTGAGGGTGTCAGCAAAGAACTGGTAATGATCTCCGCCTACTTCGTGCCCGGCCAGCCGGGGCTGGTTTACCTGACCGGGCGCGCCGATGCCGGGGTGTCGGTACGGCTGCTGACCAACTCACTGGAGGCCACTGACGTACCGGCCGTGCATGGCGGCTACGCGCCGTATCGCAAGGCGTTGCTGGAGCACGGCGTGCAGCTCTTCGAGTTGCGCCGCCAGCCCGGCGATAAGAGTGGTAGCGGGCCTCGGCTGTTTTCAACCAAGTCCTATGGCGATTCCGATTCCAGCCTGCACAGTAAGGCGATCATCTTCGACCAGCAGAAATCCTTCATCGGTTCATTCAACTTCGACCCGCGCTCGGTGCTATGGAACACCGAAGTCGGGGTGCTGGTGGACAGCCCTGAGCTCGCGGCACGCGTGCGCGAACTGGCGTTGCAGGGCATGGCGCCGACCCTGAGTTATCAGGCGAAACTGGAGAATGACCAAGTGGTATGGGTGACCGAAGACGACGGCAAAATGCACACCGTGACCAAGGAACCAGGCAGTTGGTGGCGACGCTTCAATGCGTGGCTGAGCAACACGGTTGGCTTGGAGCGGATGCTTTAAAAGATCGCAGCCTTCGGCAGCTCCTACATGGAAACGCACATACCTGTA